>JANOXZ010000241.1:0-7693 GCA_031418695.1 Synechococcales cyanobacterium VAR_35_metabat_10 | reverse complement strand
GTATGTATAACGCATAACTTCAGTGAGTGATATGATTAAAGCATACACCAGTACTGTGAAAGTTGCAACGAATTTGTATGAGAGATGATTTCGTCGGTAAGCATCGTTCAACAAGTGATTTGAAGGTTCATTTGGTATTAAATTGGCCTGTTTGTTTGAAGCTAAACAGCTAGGGCAAAATGAGGCATGGGCAAAGAAAAGATTTGATGATAATTCGTCAGGAGTACCCAGAACAAGAGAATGGGGGAGAATGACAGCAAATGGATTTAGTCGGGTGGAGGAATGTGTTCAATACCTAGGCGGTCTTTCAGGAAATTGGAAGAAAACGATTACGGGAATGGTGATGATCGGGTTGGTTGCTGGAGTTGTGGCAGGTAAAATTCAACCTCGTCAATTAATTGACATGGGTAAAAAGGTTGTGAATGATGTTCTTGATAAAAGTTCTACACCAGAATTTTCTCAACCTCAAGGTTCGATAAGGGAAAAAACAAAATGAAGCTAAGCCTTTGGATTCAATATCTGAAAGAGTGTTTGATGATACTATACTGGCTATTTTTCAAGCCTAATACATTGAATCAAAAAATTACCAGTATTGACCCAGGTCTAAAGACGACAACCGATCTATTTACTATGCATTTAGAGTTTAGTTCTGATGAACAGTTTAAGCGCTACTCTAACCAATCATCATTACTGATTGTTATCTTTCCACTATTCGTGATTTTTTTTCTTGGTTTGTTTCATCTTCTAATCACTAGCTTTAGATTCGATTTATTTCTGTATCTCAAAAGTGGATTGCCTTATCTATTAGGATGGGTAGTTGGTATTAGTTTCATTAGAAACAAATATAAGAATAAAATTATTGTGGTAGCAATAGTTTTATTCGCTGTACTTTTTTTATTGTTCACGTTAAGCATAATAATTTTTCTTGTGCAACAAAATTTTCTCGTTATCTCTCCAAGAATCATAAATAACTTTGGGATGGGTTTTTTAATGGGATTATTTGGAAGTGTCAGTGGCATAAAACATGGAGTTTTAATAGGCGCATATTTAGGGTTTTTATTCTTTTTTGAAGGCATAAATGCAAATACAAAAGAGGTATCAAGCATAGTTGAAGCTATTTTGATCGGAACTTTTGTAGGCTTGACTTTAAATAATAAAATTGTATCTTTTAGAATTTGGATTCTTTACACAATATGTGCTTTTATTTTATCTATTGGAATGCTTTTAGGTAAGACAGCAGTATCTATTATACTAATTAGCTGCTATTTCTTTGGTTCTTTGAGAGGGCTTATTTGGTTATTTGAAATGATCTGGATATTAGGATTGTATTTTTATAAATTGAAAAAAACAGCTACATCTTTGCTTCGATTGCTCCCACCATACTTCGATCAAATAATCTATTTGCCTTTGCCATTTATGGCCGAAATTATTTCTTTGGCGCATCAAGAAAACCCGCTAGCGGCGGAGCAAACTATTAACTATTTTATTACTTCGACTAATCAACAAGCTGTAGCTCACAAGGCCATGTTTAGTATTGCCATGGCAACGTTTGATCGATGTCGCTTACTGACAGATATTACTAATGTTTACCCGGCACTACGGAACCGCATTCCCCAACAAGAACCCATCTATGGTGAGATTTTAGAGGAAATTTTAGATATCAGCATGAGCGTGGGCACTGCCATAGCCGGTACCAGCATTGATCGACAAATAGAACTATTGCAAGAGCCAATCTTTGAGCTAGAAAAATTGCGAACCGATCTGGTCAAAAAAGGTAACGCCAAGGATGCGCCGCTCTTTGGGCTGATTATTAATCGTTGGTGGCAAATATTAACTGACCATCAAGCTATCTTAGAAGTCGAGATTGCTAAATCCCCCAGAATCCCGCAAAAATACTTATTTGGTAATGCATTAGAACCCAATAATTCGGCAGGACGGTTTAAGGGTCGGCAAGATGTGTTTAGAGAAATTGAAAATATCTCGATCGAAGACCAACCGCCAACATTGCTTTTGTATGGCCGCAGACGCAGCGGCAAAACCTCAACCCTTCGATACCTACCCACTAGAATTAATGCCAACCTAGTTCCGTTACTAGTCGATATCCAGGGTTTTACCTCTATGGAAGAATTCGTCATGGAAATAATTGAGCAGATGATCGACAGTGCCAAAAATCGCCGAGGGTTAGATTTCCCTACAAAACCAAGAGCAATTCAATCTAATCCCATTCAAGCTTTGAAACGATGGATGACCCGAGTAGAATTCCAGTTTCCTACCAAACGGTTTCTGCTTTGTATGGACGAATTTGAGCGCTTGGAAAAAATGATGAATCAGACCAGTAATTTCGCGCCATTGGATTTCTTTCGCTACACCATGCAAAACTGCGATCGGTGGATCTTACTTTTTAGTGGTTCTCATCAATTAAGCGAAATTAATCCTTATTGGAGCGATTGCCTAATCGGTAGCCGCTGTGTGCGTCTTAGTTATCTCCAAGAAACCGAAGCCAAAGAACTGATCCAAAAACCCACCGAAAACTTCCCCGATATTTATGAACCTGCCGCTCTGAATGCTATTTTACAACTTACCCGCTGTCAGCCATTTTTTGTGCAGGTCATTTGTTACCAAATTGTAGAAATGCTTAATTTACAGGAGCGGCAACGAGCCACCGCCGCAGATGTAGCAGCCGTGATTCCAAAATCGATCGATACCATCACTTCCTATTTCAATGAATTTTGGACAGAGTTGGAAGAACCAGAACAGGATCTATTGCTAGAGTTAGTGACTTCAGGTAGTTTAAAGAACCCCGATAAGAATATACTGCGCCATCTAATCCAAATCGAAGTTCTTGAAAAAACAGATCAAGGCAGATATCGCTTCCAGGTGCCCTTTGTTCATAAATTTGTTGAGACCCAAGTTGTGTAAAAACACTATGCCTTTAAGGAGTCTCGATACTTATTTTCAGTATGAATACCCACCCTAAAGAACCCTAAAGAGTTAAAATGAATTACCAAATCTCTATTGCCCAGTCATGAGGTGGCCTATGACGGTTGCTACTAATACTGCCATTCATTACCCTACCGGAGACGGACAGCCCGTGGCTGAAACCTTTGCTCATCTGTATGCTATTTTAATGACGATCGAAGTGCTCCGCCTATATTTACAGGGGCAACAGGCGACAGTTTTGGGCAACCAGTATTTGTACTATGAACAAGGCAACTCAAACAAGCGTGTCGCTCCCGATGTATTTGTCATTTTTGATGTAGAACCAGGTGGCCGAGATAATTACAAAATCTGGGAAGAAGGCTCAGTTCCCAGCGTTACTTTTGAGATGACATCTCCCAGCACCAAAAAAGAAGACGACGGACTAAAGAAGCAACTCTATGCCCAGATTGGAATCCAAGAATATTGGCAGTTTGACCCCAAGGGTGAGTGGATTACAGAACAACTGCGCGGTTATCAATTAATGAGAGGTCAATACCAACCAATTACCAACAACATCAGCACAGTTTTGCAATTGAGGTTAGAAGTAGATAACAGTCTGGTAAGTTCACCCACAGCTCTCATTGCTTTCTATCGATTAGATACTGGAGAAAAGCTGCTGTGGCCAGTAGAACTGCAAACTAAAGCGAGGATCGCTGAGCAAGCGGCTGTCTCTGCGCAGCAGGAAGCTCTAATTTCTAAACAAGAGGCTGCATTTGCACAGCAGGAAGCTCTAATTTCTAAACAAGAGGCCGCATCTGCACAACAACAAGCGATCGATCTGGCCGCTCAATTGGCTGCTTACAAGGCTCGCTTTGGCTCTTTCGACTAAAGCAGATCTAATCTCAACCATATCGCTGCGATTAGCGACACGAATAATAGTCAATTCACACAATAATCAAAAACAACTACGCTTTTCTTCTAGATAAATACAGATTTAATTCCTTACTAGCAGCTAGATAAATAACCACAAATGTGTTCAAAACAAATAGTATCAAGCTTCCTGCAATCAACAGGGTCGAAAGCTTAGCACTCAGCTTGATCACCATTGCGATCAACAGAACAGCTACTAAACTACAAATAGCAATCAACAACCATTTTGCCCATTTAGCTCCCTGAAGAACAAAAAACATCACTACAATGGTGAGCAGGATTCGACCGATCGAATACCAATCTCGTGAGATAGGCACCAAGATAGCATCTAAAACGCTCAGTGCCACAAACAGCGTGGTTAACGTATTGCGAGCTTTCAAAGAAGAAGGTTCTTGCTGAGTCATGGGCTTAATGACGATGGAGCGTTGTTTTATCATACATGCCGATAGCTTCGCTTGCGCCATAGGCGATCGAGGTAAACTACTTACCCATCCCAATCAGCGGTCGCAGACCGAGCCAGATCGGGACTATCCCGAGCAAAATCTCATGAAAAAATTATTAATTTTAGGTGGAACCGGAGATGCTCACCAATTGGCTGCTGCGACTCAGCAGATTTCTGGGCTGACAGTGATTTCTTCTTTAGCTGGACGCACTCAGCAGCCTATTTTGCCGATCGGTCAAGTGCGCACAGGTGGCTTTGGCGGTGAGCAAGGATTAATTGACTATTTACAAGATCACGAGATTGATCTGGTGATCGATGCCACCCATCCTTTTGCGCGGCAGATTTCTGGGAACGTGGCGACGGCTGTTGCGACTTTGAAACTGCCATTTTTGGTTTTGGAGCGATCGGCTTGGCAGCAACACCCTGAAGATCAATGGCGGTCAGTTTCTAACCATCAGGCTGCTGCTGAGCTATTGCCCCAGTTAGGGCAACGGATCTTTTTGACTATTGGGCGGCAAGAATTGGGGTTCTATGCTCATTTGCAAGATCTATGGTTTTTGATGAGATCGATCGATCCCCCAGATCTACCGGCGATTCCCCCAGGTGAAATGTTGTTGGCCAAGGGGCCTTTTGATTTCAACTCTGAGCGAGAGTTGTTGCAGAAATATCAGATTCAGGTGATCGTTAGCAAAAATAGTGGCGGCAAGGCCACCTATGCCAAAATCTTGGCGGCTAGAGCATTGGGTTTGCCGGTAGTGATGATCCACAGACCGAAAACACCCGCTGGAGAGCGGGTGGATAATATAGAGCAGGCGATCGAATGGCTGCAACGTCAGCTTGGCTATTCTACGGCTTCGTCTTTTTGATTTTTATTGACACCCGGACGTTTAAACTTGCTGGCGGGCTGGAAGTTTTCTTCTGGGACTCCGGACAAGGCTTGGTTCATAAACCTGCGCCAAATTGGTGCAGCGTAAGTACCACCACTTACTCCTTTACCCAAAGGTGTAGAGTTGTCTTTGCCAATCCAGACAGCAGCAGAAAGCTGCGGGACAAAGCCCACAAACCAAACATCTTTTTCTGAAGAAGTGGTACCAGTTTTGCCCGCTGCCGGTCGCCCGATCGCTGCTTCTTTACCAGTACCACCACTGCCATAAATTACTGACTCCATTGCACTAGTTATTTGTGCTGAAGCCCAAGGATCAAGGATTTGTTTGCGATTGCCTTTTTCCGGAGAATGATCAAGTAAGATATTGCCTTCGCTGTCACTAACTCGCACAATGCTGGTTGTAGAAGACTGAGAAGCATTGCCTACTGCGGGAAACTCTGACTGCCAACCAGCAGCACCAAATGTCGCAAAAGCTCCAGCCATTTCCATTGGTGATAGGTCGGTTGAACCTAGAGGTAGAGAGACAACTGGCTCTAATGGACTTCTGATACCCAAGGTGCGGCAGGTTTGAATTACTTTGTCTAGACCAACAGCTTTGCCCATTTTGACTGCTGGAATATTGGCCGAAACCTTCAATGCGTTGCGAATAGTCATTGCCCCAGAGTATCCCCCCGCATAGTTCCTGGGTGAATAATAGCCGTCTCCATCCCGATATCGAACAGGGGTATCATAGACGATCGATTCTGGGGAATATTTACCGGTGGCAAAGGCGGTGTAGTAAACAAAGGGTTTAAAAGAAGATCCGGGCTGGCGACGGGCATCGGTAGCACGGTTAAAGCTGCTCTTGTTGTAGTCAATACCGCCCACCATGGCTTTGACAAAGTGGGTGCGCGGATCTACTGCGGCCAAAGCGATCTGAAACTCTCGTCCGTAGGATTTGCCGATGCTACTAATGAGTTCTTCGGCATCCCGTTGGAATTTGTAATCGACGGTGGTTTGAATCCGCATTCCGCCTTTGCGCACGGTTTCTCGGCCAAATTTTTGATTTAATTCATCAATTACGGCTTCGGTCACAAATGGCAATTTACTGCGTTGCCAAGTTTTGATCTTACCAATTTTAATTTTGTAGGCTCTGGCTTCTTTATCTTGAGCCTCGGTAATCCAGCCTAATGAGCGCAATCTGGTCAGTACCTCTCGCTGCCGAATCTGAGATTTTTTCAAATTCACAAATGGACTCCAGCGCTCAGGTGACTGGATCAATCCGGCCATTAATGCACCTTCTGCGAGGTTTAAGTCTGAGGCATGTTTACCAAAATAAGTCTGGGCAGCAGTCTCAGCTCCATAGTTATTGTGTCCCCAATAAACTTGGTTCATGTACATTTCTAAGATTTTTTCTTTGCGGAAGACTTGTTCTAGTCTGATCGATAATACTGATTCGGCTAACTTCCGGGTAAACTCGCGTTTTTGTGACAAAAACAAGTTCTTGATCAACTGCATGGTGATCGTCGAACCACCTTCACTAACTCCGCCTTTATTGACGTTGGCGACTAATGCCCGACCAATACCGGTGGCGTTGATCCCTTGGTGAGTAAAAAAGTGACTGTCCTCGATCGCCAGCAAAGACATCTTCAGATTAGGTGAAATATTTTCTAGCGGTACCACTTCCCGGTTGGCTTCATCGTGCAAGCTGGCAAGCTGCACACCTTTTACGTCGTATATATAGGTGGTTTCGGTGGGGACATAGTCTTTTAGCACCCGCACATCTGGCAAGTTTCTAAAGCTCATGGCCAAACCAACTAATCCCCCGGCAATCAGGGCGCTGGTGAGCATGGTGGCACCTAATACAGTGCCCCCAGCAATTTTGAGTGTGCCGCCTACAAAGTTGCCAATGGTATGCCGCTCTTTCTGTGGAGGGAGTTTTTTGTCCTTCGGAGCTGTAGAAGACACGCTGGGTTACTCTCAGAAATTCAATGGTGGATGGGTTTGTAAAAGGCAGTAAATAGATTCTCTTGCGCTAGTGGCCAGAGCTTTTGCTGGCATCTAGTAGAAGATAACAAAGCTATAATCCACAGATGATCGGCTTCCATTATACTTGTGTTCTGCGGAGTTTAGCCGTCCTTATGAATCGAACGAAATTTCACCGACAATGATGAACAATAATCCTACTGGTTTAGATTGGCTACTGCGCGGCACAGTAGAAATATTCCCAGACCGCACCCCAGATCGATCGAATGCCGAATCTGTTCAGCAACGAGAAAATTTGAGTGCTTTGTTAGAGCAGACTCAGCGGCCATTGCGGGTCAAGCTGGGCATTGATCCTACGGGTACTGATATTCATTTGGGTCATAGTATTCCTTTTCGGAAGCTGCGGGCTTTTCAGGATGCTGGGCACAAAGCGGTGCTGATTATTGGTGACTTTACGGCACGGATTGGTGATCCGACAGGTAAGTCGGAGGTGCGTAAGCAGTTGACCGATGAGCAGGTGCAGGCCAATGCTCAAACTTATTTGGCACAGC
>JANOXZ010000240.1:0-3784 GCA_031418695.1 Synechococcales cyanobacterium VAR_35_metabat_10 | reverse complement strand
TTCTTGCCCTCAGCACTGTGTTTCCTGCTAATGCCAAGCCGCTCCAAGAGGTAGCCTCCACCAGCCCATTTGCCAATAATCCCAAGGCGCTCGTTGATGAAGCATGGCAAGTAGTTAATCGTGAATATGTCGATGGTACTTTCAACAAAAACGATTGGCAGCAGGTGCGTCGTGAACTGTTGGCAAGGAAATATGCCAATAATTTAGAGGCTTATGCAGCAATTCGCCAGAGCCTGCGCAAGTTGGGAGATCCCTATACTAGATTTATGGATCCACGTCAGTTTGAGTCATTAACAACCCAAACCAATGGCGAAATTACGGGTATTGGCATTAGCCTGGGTGAGTCGATTACTACTTCTCAAGCAGGAAAAATCCAGGTCTTAGAAATCGTAGAGAAGTCTCCGGCAGATAAAGCTGGTATTAAAGTTGGTGATCATTTACTTTCGATCAATGGTAAATCTACCAACACATTGAAGGTGAGTGAAGCCGCCAAGCTAATTAAAGGCGAGGCTGGTCAATCTTTGACTGTGAAGTTATCTCGGGCTGGTAAAGGGGTTTTTGATATCACTCTCAAACGCGCTCAAATTGAGGTTTCTTCGGTTGCTTACAAGGTAAAGCAAGAAAACAAAGTGAAGGTGGGATACATCAAGTTATTAGAGTTCAGCTCTCACTCTACTAAGCAAATGCAAGATGCCATTCAGGCTCTGAACCGAGAAAAAGTTAATGCTTTTGTTTTGGATTTACGGGGTAATCCTGGTGGTCTGTTGCAAAACAGCATTGAAATTGCTCGGATGTTCTTGAATCAGGGCGTAATCGTCAAAACGATTGATCGCAAGGGTCGTAGTGATGAGTCCCGCGCTGATCAAACTGCGATTACAGAGTTGCCGTTGGCAGTGTTGGTCGATGGTAGTTCGGCTAGTGCCAGCGAAATCTTGGCGGGAGCCATCAAAGACAATAAGCGGGGGACGATCGTGGGCAGTGCAACTTTTGGTAAGGCATTAGTTCAATCGGTACACCCTCTTAGCGATAAGTCGGGCTTAGCGGTGACTGTGGCTCATTACTACACTCCTAATGGCACTGATATTGGTCATAAGGGTGTCTCTCCTGATGTGCGGGTAGCTGGCCTAGGTGTGGATGGCTTTGAAGGGCCAGACAGTGTGGCGACTAGCCAAGATGCTGCTTATCAGAGTGCTGTGAGCTTATTTCAAACCGGTAGAACCACTGCGGCTAATGTCACAGAATAGGCAATAGCGGCCTATTTCTGAGTAAATCCAGGGGTTTTATTGACCTCTCAAACCCCTTGTAAAGGGGTTTTTGTTTGAAGATACTGCCTTGAACATTTATGGTCGTTAGATTCAAATCACCACAGGGGATTCACGATCGAATCTGCTTAATCAGATGCGGTAACTCAGGCAGAATGATTTTAGTGAGTCCTAGTTCTACGGCACCCCGTGAACCGGGCAGAGCAAAGATGATCATCTGCCGATAGGTGCCAGCGATCGATCTTGAACTAATGGTGCGGCTACCAATTTCAGCATAGCTGAGAGAGCGAAACAGTTCGCCAAAGCCAGGTAAGACTTTTTCTAATAGACCACTGAGGGCTTCGTAGGTGCGATCGCGGGGTGAGATGCCAGTCCCACCAGATAAAATCACGGCTTGGATCGATTTTTGGCTGGCAAATTGTTCCAGTAAAGCAATGATTTGCTCTGGTTCATCAGGGACAATTTGGTAAAATTTGACTTCGTGGCCAGCATTGCTCAGTAACTGATTAGCAAGCTGTCCACCAGTATCTGTTTCTGTGGTGCGAGTGTCGCTAATCGTAATGATGGCGCAGTCGATCGGGGTGAACTTTTGATCATCAGGGTGAGGTATTTTGGTCATGGAATGGAAGGGGGCGGTTGACTGCTAAAATATGTTAGTAGAATTCATGAGAAACGCCAGTGATCGATCGGTATACGCTGCCTGCAATGGGCAATATTTGGAATGACGAGTACAAATTTCGGACTTGGCTGCAAGTAGAAATTGCGGTTTGCGAAGCCCAGGCTGAGTTTGGCTATATTCCGGCGGCAGCAGTAACAGAAATTAAAGCTAAAGCCGATTTTAAAGTTGATCGGATTTTAGAAATCGAAGCGGAAGTGCGCCACGATGTGATCGCCTTCCTCACCAACGTAAATGAGTATGTGGGTGATGCTGGTCGCTATATTCACTTAGGCATGACTAGCTCTGATGTGTTAGATACTGCTCTGGCTCTGCAAATGGTAGCCAGTGCTGATCTAATTATTGAGCATATAGATCTATTGGCTGCGGAGATTCGGATTCGGGCTACAGAGCACCGCGATACTGTGATGGCTGGTCGTTCTCATGGGATTCATGCTGAGCCGATTACTTTTGGCTTTAAACTAGCTGGGTGGCTGGCTGAAGTATTGCGAAATAGAGATCGGTTAGTAGCTGTACGGCAATTGATCGCCGTTGGTAAAATCTCAGGAGCGGTGGGCACCTATGCCAATATTGAGCCGCGCGTGGAAGCATTGGCTTGCGAAAAGTTGGGTCTGAAGCCCGATGTGGCTTCTACTCAGGTAATTTCACGGGATATTCATGCTGACTTTGCCAATGTATTGGCATTATTAGGCGCGACCATCGAGCGGTTTGCAGTAGAAATTCGCAATCTGCAAAAAACTGACGTGTTGGAAGTCGAGGAGTTTTTCTCCAAAGGTCAGAAGGGTTCTTCGGCAATGCCCCACAAACGCAACCCGATTCGATCGGAGCGTTTGACTGGGATGGCTAGGATTCTGCGGGCTAATGCCATGGCGGCGATCGAAAACGTGGCTCTGTGGCACGAGCGCGATATTTCTCACAGCTCCGTAGAGCGGGTTTGTCTGCCAGATTCCTGCATTTTGGCACACTTTATGCTGGTGGAAACTACTAACTTGGTGAAGAACTTGTTGGTGTATCCAGATAACATGGAGCGGAACTTGAACTGCTACGGTGGCGTGGTGTTTAGCCAACAGGTGCTGCTAGCTTTGGTGGCTAAGGGTCTGACTCGGGAAGCGGCTTATACCATTGTCCAAGGCAATGCCCATGCAGCTTGGAACAAAGCTGGTGGAGACTTTCAGGCTTTAGTGCGCAAAGATCCACAGGTAACTGAGCATCTGAGTAGTACAGAGATTGATCATTGCTTCGATCCGCAGCGTCATTTGCAACATACCAAGGCAGTGTTCGATCGATTGGGAATCTAATCAATCCTTGGAAATCAATGGTGGTGGGCAGTATTTCGACTCCCTTCTCCTGTCGGAGACGCTATGCGAACGACAGGCTCAGGGCAACTCCGCTCAATAACAGCCCACCCTACAACTAAAATTATTAGCCTCATTGAAAATTACTGATGCTTATACAAAAACCCCTGGTTCATTGAACCAGGGGTCTTTTTGAAACGGACAGGGAGAGATTCGAACTCTCGATACCTCTTAACAAAGTATGCCTTCTTAGCAGGAAGGTGCTTTCAACCACTCAGCCACCTATCCAGATGGGTGCCCCCGACGGATAAACCATCGCAGTTGTCTGAATATAACATACCCTGAGCGCGATCGACAATATCGATCAATGTTAAAGATTATTAACTGGTAGCTCAGACCAAGATGAACATCAACACCAAAAATTTCGGCTTAAAATAGAGTTATCAATCTGCAAAAAACCTACAATTCATGAGCACACTCACTCAAAAATTTAAAACTCAGGCCACCATCCTTGGTGGACTCGTTGGCATCATGTGGGCAGTGATGATCGT
>JANOXZ010000239.1:0-1527 GCA_031418695.1 Synechococcales cyanobacterium VAR_35_metabat_10 | reverse complement strand
AGTAATGGCTGTATCTGTTGCACGATTAATGAAGATCTGGTAGAAGCTGTCTATAAAGTTATGGAGCAAGATATTGACTATTTAATTATCGAAACCACTGGCATTGCTGACCCCGTGCCGATTGCTATTACTTTTTTGGGAACAGAGCTACGGGATATGACTAGGCTAGACTCAATTTTGACGGTAATTGATGCGGAAGCATTTACTATGGATCATTTTGGTAGTGAAGCCGCTCGTCAGCAGCTTATCTATTCTGATATTACTATTTTGAACAAAACGGATTTAGTTGATCCGGAGCAGGTCGATCGGGTAGAAGGATACATTGCCAACATGAAAGCTGGGGCTAGAACTCTGCGGGCACAACGCGGTCAGGTGCCACTTTCGCTGATTTTGGGGGTAGAAATGTCTACTTCCGCCAAAAACAAAGAGCTATTGGCACAACAGCCAGCAATTAGCCATGACCATCATGATCACTCTAGCCATAGTCATTCGAGTCATGGTCATGCAGAACATGATCATGCTGGGCATCATCATAGCGATCACTTAGAAAATGACGGTTTTTCGTCAGTTTCTTTTGTCAGTAATCAGCCATTTGATATCACTAAATTTGATAACTTTGTACATCACTTAATGTCTAAGTCAATCTTTAGAGCTAAAGGCATTCTTTGGTTTACATCTAGTAATCAGCGCCACATTTTTCAACTCAGTGGTCCGCGCTTTGAAGTTAATGCTGAAGATTGGCGTAACGAAGATCGCAAAAATCAAATGGTTTTTATTGGTCGCAATTTAGATGGTGATGACCTGAGAGAAAAGCTTAATGATTGCTTATCAGCATAGCTGTGTTCCTCACAATTTCTGTCAGTTTTTGGCATAGCTTAAAGCCGCCAAAATAAACTTTATTACTACTTAACTCCACATGTTCAGAATTTCACTCAGACTTTTAACTGTTTTGATTACCCTGCTTACAGGATCGATCGCTCTTAGCAATGTAACCAGTAAAACGGCGATGGCTAACGAAACTAATGACTCGACAGACTCGTTTTTGCGGCCAGCTACAGCTAATCTACAATCTCAGGTGCCAGCACCCGAAGAGAAAAAGCCAGAGGAGAAACCAGAGGAAAAGCCAGAAGGGAAAAAAGAAACTAATGCTTTTTCTTTGAATACCAAGCTGCAAGGGCAAGTAATTTTTGGTCTAACTAGTGGTCTATCGGGCGATATTAGCAGAAATGCAGCTTTTGGCCAGCGGACTCGTCTAGAGCTAGTAACTGAGTTGGGTACTGGAACACTCACCACCCGGTTACAAATTGATGGAATGGGGACTCCTAACTCGACGGTACCTGCTGGTATTATCGATACCCCAGAAGGAACTTCTTCTTTTGGTGTTAGTGAACCAATTAGCCAGGTGAACCTTGATTTATTAAAATATGAAATGCCGATCGGAGAAAATACTCAGCTTGTAGTAGCTGCCAATGCTGCTGGTGCAGATGATTTCACTGATTCAATCAATCCATATTTTGATGGAGATGG
>JANOXZ010000238.1:0-4877 GCA_031418695.1 Synechococcales cyanobacterium VAR_35_metabat_10 | reverse complement strand
ACGAGCTGCGCAAAGGTCTGAAGTCAGCCGAAGTTTATGTGGAGAAACCACTACCGAACAATATCAAGTTTGATCCAGTTGGCCGGAATGTTGAATTGGTGAATGCGCTTTACGATTTAACGCCATCGATAGAGATCGATCGGGAGGATCTGAATGCAGGATTTCGGGATTTAATACCGATTACACATACTCCTGCCCAATTGCACTCACTCGAAGTATTAGTGGATAAATACAGAAAACTAACAGAGCAACTGAGAGAAGCGGACAATCGCATCAGAGAAAAGCGTGGGGAAGACCGAGAACCAAGCGCGGTAATCATCTCGGTAACTTCAGGCAAGGCATTAGCTATTGAGAAAGTTGCAACAGCTCAGAGCCATAACGACTTCAACATGATGAAGCTAGACGGACGGTCAGCAGTTTTTGAAATCTTGGATATTGATAAAACTAAAGCTTTACATGGTTCAGGGAAAGCTCTGATGGGTGTAGCGAAATATGATTACGCCCTGAGAGATGGGGAAAGTAAAAAAGTAGTAGGATTCATTTCAAATACAGCTCTACAAACGGCTGGACTGACTCAGTATGTAAAAAAAGCAATGGCTGAAGAGGGTAGACAGGGTGTAATTAAACTGCCCTTAGCCAAAGCCACAACGCTTCCCCCTTACGTCTTGCAGAATGATATTGATCGAATACACCACCAACTCAATGGCGTTCTCCACCACATCAAAGATCACATTAAGGGCAGAGAAGATGAGATGGTGTCTGCACTCTGGCGTAGTAGTACCGGGATGGGCATTGCGATAAAAATAGCACCTGAACAAATTATTAAGCACTTGGACAAGGTGCCAGAGATAACTTTGTATGGAGCGAAAGACCTGAGAAGTCAAAGCGATGTAGTTGTTCGCATTGATAATATCGAGGTCAATAGTAGAGTGATGCCTTTGGCTTCGATCGAAGTCGATGGAGTCTACCAGTCCCTGGGCATTCCTTCACGAAAAACGGCAAACCTCGCCCCCGGCACTATTGTTCGCGCAGACCTCACGCCAGCTTTGGATCCTAAAGTGAGACTGGTGGTAGATGGCAAGATGATATCGATCGCTCCCGCCCCAGATTTTGAGAAGGAGATTGCTACAACGCCTGGAGCTTTCATCTTCCAAAGGAATAAGTTGGAAATAGACGCATACTTGCAGACTGAGAATGGAAATATTCTCATCGGCCAAGTTGATACGTCATCTCGGAGCAAGATAACCAAGCCCACAATGTCGGGAGAGTATAGGCGAGGGCTATACACGGGCAAGGGTGAGGATAGAAAGCTAGAGATGCAGGTTCGATCGATAGTTGGTCATGAACCAGTTGCTAGAAAACTGCTGAAGGGCTTACAGAACCCCGATAAGAGCATCGTCCTTCTGAATTCCAGCTCTGCTAATCAAGTCGTTGAGAAAGCGCCAGAGGTAGCTAGAGCTAGGGAATTTCCTAAACCACTAATTGAGAACTCCCCACCAAACTTAAGGGTTTTGCCTACTCTAGTGGCAGCACCTGAATCATCAAAAGTTCGACAAATTGATTCGAGACACCGACCTACTCGGGGGGAGCTGCTTGGTTGGTATCAAGCCGCAGACAATGCGGGGAATGAGTTTGCGAAGGAGGCCGTGGTAATGCTGGGGACGAAGTTAGCTACAGAGTTCAGTGCTGAGGGTCAGAAACCACCATTGGATTACAGCAGCCCTAGCGTCAGCGTTTCACCAGTGTTTTATGGTGAGATGGTGAAGCTACAAGCCGCTTCTCTGGAGGTCGATGTTGAGGCTGATCTTGAGGTTGATTTTGAAGAGGAAGAAGACCTGGAGATTTGCTGATGCCCCTATCGATTCGGTAACAAGACTTAATTCACTAATACATGGTAACTAAGAATGATTACAGAGAACAAAAGCCTGCTTCACCCGAAAGAAGACACCTTGCCAAAGACACAATTCAGCCACTTTAGCCACTTAAATCAAGACCACATAGCAATATGGGGATCAGACGGGACTGGGAAGTCTACATTTATGGCTAAGCTATGTAGCGAAGCCTTGGCAGATGGAGTCAAGACTACGATCGTCAACTTTGCTCAGGCTGAAAGCCGATCGCCTGAATTTCCGACCTTCGTAGAATTTTTCAAGGGCATTCATGTAAATATTACTGATGACTGCCTCAACCCGTTTCAACTGCCAAATATCCCATCTAGCACCTCGGTAGTCGAAAAAGAAAACCTGCTTGAAGAATGGCGGGAATATCTGCTAAGGCTTTTACAGGCAATGGTTGCAGAAGATACAGGGATAACATTTACTACTCCGATTGAACATTCTTTGCGGACAGTTCTCGAAAGTTTTTTTGCTAATACTGAAATCAAACAGCGTTATGAGCAAGCTAGCCAAAGCGGTTTCGGATCTTCAGCGTGGTCGCAATATCCAGTACTTGCTGATTACTTAAAGTTCTGTGACATGGATATCCCTGAAGAAGAGTTTATTTATAATCAACTCTTAAGGTGGATCGGTGGTAAATATTCCAAAGTATTTAACTCAGTCTCTACTATTGAAATCGACCATGCTTCATTACTATCGATTCAGGCTTTGGACTGTTTCTATCATCATGATAATTTGGAGGTAGAAACATTCAGTAACTTGAGCTACTTAATTGCTATACGTCGCGGAATAGCTGTGTCAGAAAGCTTACAGGGGTCTTTCTTATGCCTTGATAAGCCACCAGGAAACATTTGCCCAATAGTGAGATTTGCGAATCAGATAAAAATGCTTGTCTTAATGACTTCCATAAGTCCAAGAAGTATTCTTGATTCTGCTGATGGTTCTTCAATAATTTCAGCAATAAAACATCATTTTATTGGGTACTTCTTCCATTTTTCAATTTCAAATGTGGCGAAGTTCCTAAATGTCTCACCAAATATGCTGAGGGCAACTAGTTCCCAAGCTTTTTGCATCAATACAAAAGATAACATTTCCAACTGGTTATCGGTAAGCTCTGGCACTGCCACCTTTATTGGGATTAGTCTCCCACCAATTCTGATCGATATTCTTCAACCTCAATTTTTCAGAGTCAAGAACGGCAAACTAAGTAAAGGAGAACGATTATGGTGTTGACTTTAATTTCTGGTGGTAAGTACAAAGCTCAACAGATGCTAGAAGCGAGATGGTGGATTGCTGATTATTCATGTAGAGATGAATCAGGGGGCTTAGGAGAATTAACTGAGGAGGAAGTAATTCAAGTGGTCGATCGGCATTATTTCGGTGGCTGGAAGCAGTTTGGCCGGGATATCGAAGGTGGTTTTATTGCCGATTAAGGTGACGAAAGCAAGTTTCAATCAGCAATTATCAGGAGGCATGTTAGCTATGTATTTTAATTTACCTACTGTAAACAGAGTATTAGAGATTTTCGGATGGAATCAACAGAATGAGTTCCTGAAGCCACATGAAGCTGCAAAACTGCTCATGGTAACTGAAGAGGAATTCTTCAAGGCTGTTTGTTCAGGCCATATACCAGGAAACCATGTGTGCGGACGATGGAGGTTCAGTAGGACGGAATTGTTGCGATTCTGCGGAAAGTTCAATGATCGATACTCCCTCCTCTATCTAGTAGAAGAGAGAGCATATTTTTTCGATGATGAAAAAGCTCACGAAAACCGGGTTAAGCAAGTGGTGGAGGCTTATGAGAAAGGTAAGAGAGATTTTTATTGCTATGACGCTATTGAGGGCGGGGATTTCTCAGGTCTTGATTTAAGCGGTATCAATTTCTGGGACACGGGGCTTAGACGTGTGAACTTTTCTGGTTGTATTTTAAAAGATGCAACGTTTGTCGCGGCTGGACTAGATTACGCCAATTTTGAAGGAGCTGACTTAACTGGGAGTGACTTTAGAGAAGCTTCCGTGGAGAATGCAAATTTCACAGCAGCTAATCTGACCAATGTTGATTTTTCCGTAGACTGTATGACAGGAGCGGATCTATCTAGAGCAATAATATCCCAAACAAGGTTCTAAGCCATCAATACAAACTCTGAATCACACCGTTGGCATTGATAACTGTTACGCCAGCGAATGATATCAGACCGGTATTTTATAATATCTCGACAGGAATTAATGATGATGACTTTCACAACAAGAAATGCTACAAACAGCCAATATATGATAGCTAGCCAAAGATTGACGTTTTCCCGCAGGTTAAGACCAGTAATGCCCGCTTGCAAGAGGAAGAGAATCGCAAATCCAATTAGTGAGAATACGACACCGATCGCAAGATTTCGGAGGAAAGAAAAAAAAGGTCTAGTCGGCGGTCTAACTGCCTCACTCACTGCTGTCTGGGTACGGGTGGTGATATCAATAAGGCTACCCCTACTCGTAATTCCTAAGCTGCTGCTACGAGCGATTCCCTTTCTGTGGACTAATGAAAGCTTGCATATATTGTCAGAGCCGCATTTAGGACAAGCATATAACTCTCTGATCATCGTCACACCTCTTATTAGTTTGCTACGACATTGCTAACCTAACATTGTATTTCTACTATGACAAGCACCACTCAACCAAACCCGATACATAACCACTTTCAACGACATTTGATAATGACAACTCAAGAAGTTTCTGCTGCTTGCTCAGTGCGGCTTCTACATCTCAAGCTCTTCATCGTCCTCAAGTTCTTCTTCATCTTCAAAATCAATAGCAGATTCACTTTCAGCAATTATGCTAATATTTTCGACATTGTGTGTTTCGATACTTCCTAAATCACTATCTAACGCAGTCAAGTCGTTAGACACACTAAAATTTTTCTCTGCAATCATTGGAGATGTTGTCATCTCTCGTGACAATAGCTCGATCACCTTGCTAGCCGAATACAAGCTG
>JANOXZ010000237.1:0-12011 GCA_031418695.1 Synechococcales cyanobacterium VAR_35_metabat_10 | reverse complement strand
TTTTCTACATGGTAAAACGTTTTTTTTTGCGATTTAGATCCAGTCGCTGCATCAAGCTCCCCATCGTGGAACGAGGCACAACAATGTTCTCTTTTTCCTTAAGGAGATGTGATATTTCAGCTAATGTGGCATCATTATTTTTTTCGACTATCTCAATTAATGAGACCAACTGATCAGGATTAAGTGTTGGTGGATGTCCGCCACCATGAGGTCTAGGAGCGACACTCCCAGTTTCGCGGAAAAGTTGTAGAAGATTGCCAACAAAACTCTCACTCACCTTAAATCTAGCTGCTAATCCTTTCCTAGTAATCATTTCAGTACGGTCAGTCTCAATGATTCTCTGTCTTAGGTCAAGTGAATATGCTTTCATTATCTATAAATATCTACTCTGGATGTACAATACATTATATCCGGTGAGGAACCGCTATACATCAGCATTAGTGGTTGTACATGAGATGGCAATCGCTGTTAAATAGGTAGTAAGGTTGAGTTTTTAGAATATGAAGGTTGGCAGTAAAGTTTTCTTGCCCTGATAGGCTGCTAGTTCTAGACACAATGGAGATCAGTATGGAATGTTTGGATCCATAAACGGGACAGTATGAGAACCACTAGTTTCTTACAGAGCAGAGCTGGAACTAATTATTAAAGATTTGCTGAAATTGCCAAGTAGTATTATTCTTATAGAGGTTTTTACGGTTGTGATTCTTTGTGGAAAATTGGACTGCAAACATTCTAATGGTAAGAATTGTGATTAAATTGCTGGAATAGTCTAAGAAAAACTATCGGTTGTGATGTAGAGGCATATTTGTGCCTGAAAAGTTTCCACCCCAACAATTCATATGTAGTGGAAAGCTAAAAAAATGAAAGTTTTGTGTAACAATTGTTAAGAGATAAATTTCACGATCTTTTGGGTACTAAGGCTATCCTAAGCTAGAATTATGAAATTAGCAAATGGTTTCACTGCCACCTAAGGTTTATGCTCAAATCTAAACGTCAAATTTTTCGAGATGAATCACTCGAAAGGCTTTCTTCGCCAGAAGCCCTCGATCAACTAATGAGGGTGATTAGCCCTAAAAGCATATTACCTTTAGCCGCCATTGGTGTTATCACTGCTTCTGGGGTAATCTGGAGTATTATTGGCCGTATTCCAATTACAGTTGAAGGGCAAGGGGTATTAATTTACCCGAGCAAAATTATCTCTGTCCAAAGTAATAGCACTGGACAACTTAGTGCTATTACTGTAAAGCCCAACGATACAGTTAAGAAAGGTCAAGTCATCGGTTCGATCGATCAAACTGAATTGCAAAAGCAACTTCAACAGCAACAAAATAAGCTTCGAGAGCTACTCAGCCAAAATCAAGCCAGCAATAACCTCCAGCAAAAAGGTATCAGCCAAGAAAGACAAACCATTACCCAACAGCGGCAAAATGCGACCATCCGCATTCGAGAACTTCAAGATCTCTCACCTATCCTTAAAAATAGAAGTCAACAATCTATCCAACAACAACGTCAGCAAATTCAACAGAAGATTGTCGGATTGCAAAACCTCTCTCCTATTCTTAAAGAGAAAGGCCGTGCAGCCCTTCAACAACAGCGATTTGGTCTTAAGCAACAAATTCAATCAGCCACCAATCAACTGCCAATTTTGCAAACCCGCTCTATTAAGCTCAAGCAGCTCTATGCCCAAGGTGTAATTACCCAAGAAGTATCATTACGTGCTGACCAAGAGTATCAAAAAAAGCAAGAAGAAATTGCCCAATTCAACACTCAATTTAAAGATATAGAAGTCAAGGAGAATGATACAGAAGAACGATATATCAACAACCAGAATGAAATCACTAAACTCCAAGCCGAACTACAAAAATTAGCCCTCGAAGATACTAATACTCAAGAAACTTACCTGAAAAATCAGAATGAAATCGCCAAACTCCAAACTGAACTTAAAGACATCGATAGCCGCGAAGCAAACCAATCAAAACAAAATTTTCAAGACACGACCACTCGCACGAATCAAGTAGCCGAACTTCAACGTGAAATAGCCAAGCTAGAAACCCAAATTGGCAGCAACAGCCAAATTATTAGTCAGCAAAATGGACGGGTCTTAGAAGTTAACCGAAGACCAGGTGACGTGGTTGCTGTGGGAGGGCGTTTAGCAACGATCGAAGTAGAAACCCCTACCCAAGATTTAATTGGAATCACTTATTTCTCCATTGCTGAAGGCAAAAAAGTGCAGCCCGGTATGTCTATCCAAATTACACCCCAAACGGTAAAACGTGAACGCTTCGGTGGCGTAGTGGGTAAAGTCACTGAAGTTTCTAATTTTCCTATCACCAGTGAAAATGTCATCCATGAAATCGGTAATGCAGAACTTGCTGATGCCCTGTCTAAAAAGCGAGAAGGTTTGATTCAAGTTTCTGCTCAACTTGCTCTTGATCCCCAAACCCCCAGCGGCTACCAATGGTCATCATCTACCGGTCCGGCTGACAAAATAACTTCTGGTACAACTACCACAGTCAGAGTTAAAATAGAAGAGCGTTCTCCAATTACCTTCGTCTTACCAATATTGAGGTCAATCAGTGGTTTGGACTGATCTTATTATCACCATTAAAAAACTATTACCCAAAACCACCAGGGTTAAAACTCCCACTGTCTTGCAAATGGAAGCTGCAGAATGTGGTGCCGCAGCTTTAGGCAGTATTTTGGCTTATTATGGAAGAATTGTTTCACTGCCAGAACTGCGACAAAATTGTGGAATATCACGAGATGGAAGTAAAGCATCGGACATCGTCAAAGCGGCTCAAATTTATGGTTTGAAAACCAAAGGTTTAAAAATAGAGCCTTCTCAAATAGGTGATTTGAAATTCCCTTATATTGTATTTTGGAACTTTAATCATTTTATTGTAGTAGAAGGATTAGCAAATGATCATGTATATATCAATGATCCAGCTAGTGGTCCTCGGCAAATTAGTGCAAAAGAATTTGATGAAGGATTTACCGGGGTAGTACTCACTTTTGAGCCAGGAGAAGACTTCAAAAAAAAAGGGAGAAAACCCAGTATGATATTTGCCCTTTGGAAACGGCTAAAAAGTTCCACTGGGGCATTAAGTTACTGTGTTGTGACAGGACTTTTTCTCACAATTATTGGATTAACCATACCTGTTTTTAGTCAAATCTTTATTGATGAAATTCTAGTCCAAGGTCGTCGAAATTGGCTGTTTCCACTACTTTGGTCGATGGGAATAGTTGCCGTGGTACAAGCTGTGATCACTCTGCTTCGCCTCCACTATTTACGTAAACTTAAAGTCAAGCTACATGTAGGAATGTCTAGCCGCTTTTTGAGGCATATCTTGCGTCTACCTATGAGCTTTTATGCCCAACGATTCGCTGGAGAAATCAGTAATCGTTCTCGTCTTAATGATTTTGTCGCTGATACCCTCTCTGGGAAACTAGCTACCACCGTAATAGATGTTTTAATGGTTTTTTTCTATGCCATAATCATGCTACAGTATGATTGGGTTCTTACCTTAATGGTCGTGAGTTTCGCTGTTCTTAATGTTGTTGTATTGCAAAAAATATCTCGACAGCGGATCGATGCTAATCAGCTTTTGATATTAGAGCAAGGGAAAGCAGTAGGAATATCGATCGCTGCCCTACAAAGTATTGAAACTATCAAAGCTTCTGCATTAGAATCAGACTTTTTTGCACGGTGGTCTGGGTATTATACGAAATCTCTTAACTCTCAACAAAGGTTGGAATCTAGCAATCAAATGTTAACAGTTTTGCCAATATTTCTATCTGCTCTTTCAACGGCTGGGGTACTAGTCATTGGGGGTTTACGCATTATGGACGGTCAACTGAGTATTGGGATGCTAATTGCTTTTCAAGGATTAACATTGGCTTTCCAACAACCTGTTAATAACTTAGTAAGTTTTGGTAGCATTCTACAAGAGCTAGAGGGTAATCTAGTGCGACTTGATGATGTATTAGATCATCCGATCACAGAAGGTGAAAGCAAAACTATCAGACCTAACAAAGATCAATTTATTAGTTACCCTACAGCAAAACTTCAAGGCCAAATAGAAATCCGCCGACTAACCTTTGGTTACAGCCGTCTAGCTCCACCTTTAATTAACGAATTGCACCTATCTGTTCAACCCGGGCAGCGTGTTGCTTTAGTTGGTACTAGTGGTTCTGGTAAATCCACTGTAGCAAAATTGATCAGTGGCCTATATCAACCATGGTCAGGGGAAATACTGTTTGATGGCCAAGTCCGATCAACTATTCCTCACAACATTTTAACTAACTCAATCTCAATGGTAGAACAAGAAATTGCCCTGTTTAGTGGCACTATCCGGGATAATCTCACCCTATGGGATACGACTATTCCCCAACGCCAAATCAAAAAGGCTTGTCGTGATGCCGTAATTGAAGACACCATTTTAGCTTTGGCTGGAGGTTACGATAGTAAAATGCAGGAAGGTGGAATAAATCTTAGTGGTGGACAATGCCAACGTCTGGAAATTGCTCGCGCATTAGTGAATAACCCTGCAATATTGGTGATGGATGAAGCCACCAGCGCCCTAGATGCTGAAACTGAGCAACTAATAGATGGCCACATGCGCCGCAGGGGCTGTACCTGTATTATTGTGGCACATCGCCTGAGCACTATTCGAGATTGTGATGAAATATTGGTGTTTGATCGGGGTGAAGTAGTCCAAAGAGGTACTCATCAATCACTTTGGTCGGTTCCTGGAGCCTATGCCAAATTAATTAGCACTGAAGGAGAGGTAGTATCATGAGTGATCTACAAGGACAATTGCATCAACTTAATGGTCATCAACCGATCAAACTCAATGATCCACAACAAGTTTGGATAGTTCAATCTGGCTCGATCGCCATTTTTGCTGTCACTATTAATTTAGACAAAGTAGTTAGTCAACGTCAATATCTCTGCACCATCAATGCCAATGAAGCAATCTTCGGTGCCTTATGTACAACTCAACAACTCCTAGCCGTTCCGCTGGGCGAAGTGAATGTAGTCAAATTAGACCAAAACTGCTGGCAGAATCTTTGTCTCCAACACGACTTACGAGTTCAGATATGGCTAGATAGCTGGCTTGGTCATCTAGCACCTATTGTAGCCACAAAACCTTTTCCGAATAGCACCCTCCAAGCCCAAAATACAGCTAACTACTCATTAGTTAATAGTCAAAATCTTCAATTTACCGAAATGTGCTGGGTAGAAATGCAATCTGGTACCGCTTTTGTACAAGGTATCACTGATATGCCTCTAACTGCTGAAGCATTGCCAATGCCCTCTAACATGTGGTTATCTTCGATAGGTGATGTTCAAATTATCACCCGTCCCCTAACCCAAATTTCACCAACCACTTTACTTCAAGGTCTAGGTCGTTTCCATGATTGTTTATTTCATAGCATTCAGCTCAGTAATGCACGTCAACAGCAAGTCGAACTATCAAGGTTAGCAGATCGAGAGCAATTAAATCAACAACTCACCCTAGCCACATTAGAAACACTGGCTGGTACTCTTCCAGCAGCCCAACAGCGCTATGGCTCCGTAGGCGATCCGTTATTATTAGTTATGGGAGCTATAGGTCGATCACTAGGAATGGAGATTCGTCCCCCGGCTATTTCTGATCAGATAATATCCCAAGATCCTTTGGCTGCAATAGTTCGTGCCTCACGATTACGCAAGCGGCGAGTGTTGCTGCGTGATCGTTGGTGGGAACAAGATAATGGGGCATTGGTGGCCTATACAAAGGATGATCAACAATTGGTAGCTCTGTTGCCGACCAAAAATCATGGTTATGAAGTTTTCAATCCCAATCTTCCCAAAATACAGTTAGTAAATAAACAACTTGCTGCTACTATTTCTCCGGTGGCTTACATGTTCTATCGGTCATTTCCGTCTCAGGCTATGCAGGCGATCGATGTACTTAAATTTGGTTTAAAAGGGCGGCAGCAAGATTTACAGGCCGTCGCTTTTACTGGTGTTATGGTGGCATTATTAGGACTAGTGATTCCTCAGGCCACCCTGATTATTATGGATAGTGCTATTCCTGATAGTGATCGAAGCTTACTATTCCAAATCGGCCTAGGACTCCTGATAGCAGCAGTAGGCACTGCATTATTTCGGTTGGCGCAGGGATTTTCCTTACTTCGTATTGAAACCACCACCGACCATGCAACCCAAACTGGGGTCTGGGATCGATTACTCAACCTACCTGTATCTTTTTTTCGTCAGTACACTGTCGGAGATCTGCAATCTAGGGTATCTTCTGTCAGTGCCATTCGACGACTACTTAGTGGTCGAAACTTGATTAATCTAGTTGGTAGTGTATTCACGGTCTTTTACCTGTTACAGCTTTTTTACTATAGCTACGAATTGGCATTGGTGGCTCTGGCAGTAGCGATTGTCACATTGGCAGTGACTATAATTGCTGGCATCTTTTTACTAACTAAAGTCCGTCCCTTGTTGGAAATCAGAGGTGAAATTTTTGGTCAGACAGTGCAATTAATGAATGGTATTGCCAAACTACATATTGCTGGAGCAGAAGAACGGGCTTTTGCTGTTTGGAGTAAAAACTTTGCTCAGCAGATCAAATTAGAATTGAGTACTCAGGTAATTGAAGACTTCATAGTGTTGTTTAATACGGTGATGCCGATTGCAACCTCTGGATTGCTATTTTGGTTTGCTATTCGTTTATTGGATCGTCCTCAAGTACTAGGGTCTGAGGTGATCACCCTATCATTGGGAACTTTCTTGGCCTTTAATGTAGCTTTCAGCAGTTTTACCCAAGGTGCAAATCTTCTGAGTAATACTGTGATTGAATTATTGCAGGCGATTCCCCAATGGCAACGCACTCAGCCAATTTTGCAGTCTGTACCAGAAATTGATTTAACCAAAGCCGATCCAGGCAGGTTGACTGGTAGAATCTCGATCGAACGAGTGACTTTTCGTTACCAACTGGATGCCCCATTGATTTTAGATAATATTAGTATCCAAGCTGCACCAGGTGAATTTATTGCCCTTGTCGGTGCTTCTGGCAGTGGTAAATCTACTATTTTGCGCTTACTATTAGGATTCGAGGCCGTGCAAACCGGTGCAGTATTTTACGATGGTCAGGATCTAGCTGGTTTAGATGTGGATGCGGTACGACGACAGTTTGGGGTAGTATTGCAACATGGAAGACCTACAGCAGCTTCAATTTTTGACAATATTGCTGGTAGTGGATTGGTAACTCTAGATGAAGCCTGGGAAGCGGCACGAATGGCTGGTTTGGCTGAAGACATCGAAAATATGCCGATGCAGATGCATACGATAGTCAGTGAGGGAGGAAGCAATATTTCTGGGGGACAGCGTCAGCGATTACTAATCGCACGGGCGCTGGTACACAAGCCCAGAATTCTTTTATTCGATGAGGCTACTAGTGCGTTAGATAATACGACCCAGGCGATCGTGAGTAAGAGCTTAGAACAATTACAAGTAACCCGTGTGGTCATTGCCCATCGTTTGAGTACCGTTCAAAACGCTGATCGAATTTATGTGCTGCAAGGTGGGCGCATTATTCAACAGGGCAAGTTTACTGAGCTAGCTACCGATGCTGATGGCTTATTTGCTCGATTAATGGCTAGACAGATGACTTAGTATTTTTATGAATAGTTCGGTGATCACACCCTAGAATCATTGGGGTCGGCTTAACCTCTGGTTACAATAAATAAACTGGCAGCAACAACTGCGGTACTCAGACTTCCAGAGGCTATGGTTATGACCGGCAACAATAATATTCGCATTGGTACATTATTTGGCATTCCTTTCTTTGTTAATCCCTCTTGGTTTCTAATCCTGGGTTTAGTGACTTGGACTTATGGCAACGATCTGGCACAAGATTTCCCTACTTTGTTGCCCGGTGTGCCGTTGGCTTTAGGATTAGTTACTGGTTTGCTGTTGTTTTCTTCGGTGGTAGCCCACGAGTTGGGACATAGCTGGGTGGCAATTAAACAAGGAATTCCGGTTCGATCGATCACCCTCTTTTTATTCGGTGGCGTAGCGAGTATCGAAAAAGAACCCACCACTCCAGGAAATGCTTTCTGGGTATCGATCGCTGGCCCGTTAGTGAGCTTTTTGTTGTGTGGATTACTAGTTGTTTTCAACAGCTTTGTGGCTCTGCCTGCGCCACTTATGGCAATTTCTACAGTGTTGGCAATTATCAATTTTTCTTTGGGAGTGTTTAACCTGATTCCTGGATTGCCTTTGGATGGTGGCAATATTCTGAAGGCGATCGTCTGGAAAATTACCGGTAATCCTTATCAAGGCGTAAAGGTAGCAAGTTGGACTGGTCAGGCTTTTGGTGCTTTGGCAATTTTGTCTGGATTACTACCGCTACTCAATGGCAATCCTAACCGTCTGTGGAATATTTTGGTTGGTTGGTTTTTGATCCAAAATGCTCGCAGTGCTGGGCAGTTTGCGCGGGTGCAGTCGCGCTTAGATGGTTTGGTGGTGATTGATGCAGTGAGTGCCAATAGCCCGATCGTCTCGGCAGATGTTTCGTTGAGAGATTTTGTTGATCTGCGGACTTTGCACCCAGGAAATTGGCGGAAGTTTTTGGTGGTTGATGCTGCTAGCAAATTAGTTGGTGAAGTCACGGTGGATGTTCTGCAAAATATTCCCGGTGAACTATGGGCTGATAAAAAGGTGGGTGCGGTGATGGAGCCGATCAAACCCATTAATATTATTGAGGCTGGTAGCTCTTTGATGGCGGCGATCGAGCAATTAGAAAAACACCAGTTGTCAGAGCTAACGGTGATTCAAGCTGACGGTTCATTAGTGGGCTTAGTAGAAAAAGTATCAATTATTGATCTGATTCAACAGCGCTCTAATGTAGTCTCAGCCTAACAAGCACCTTTAATGTAGGGCGGGCTGTTATTGAGCGGCGTTGCCCTGAGCCTGTCGTTCGCATAGCGTCTCCAATAGGAGAAGGGAGTCGAAATAATGCCCACACAAAGTAAAGGTTTCAACCGTTTCTGGTGATTTTCCTGTTTCGTAGAATCCCCTGACAACTTGAAGTTGTTAGGGGATTCGTAATTAGGGATAATGTTTTCATACCTCACCTCAGTATCTATGAAACTAAAGCACCCTATTAACCTCCATAAAGGTCTGACTACTCCAGCCGTCTTGGGCCTGATGGTGGCCTATGGTAACTTTGAAACTGCGGCTTGGGTCTACCTGGCTTTACATGGCACTTATGGATTGATGTGGTTGGTGAAAGATGTGGTGTTCCCCGATCGACAGTGGGAAAATGAAGTTTCGTTAGGGATAGGAATTAGTACTTTCTTTTTGCTGGGCACTTATTGGATTGCACCGTTTTTGCTAATTAGCAGTGGCTCAGAGCCTTCAGCAGCGGTGATCGCCTTAGCGATAACTACTAACATTTTTGGAGTTTTACTACATTTTGGTAGTGATGCCCAAAAGCATTTTACTCTAAAGTACCGATCGGGCTTAATTACCGAAGGCTTCTTCGCCCGCTGTCGAAATCCTAACTACTTGGGCGAGATTTTGATTTATCTGGGCTTTGCAATTTTGGCGCAGCATTGGCTGCCATTCTTAATTCTGGGTGTGTTCTTTGCTGGGGTTTTTGTGCCAAATATGATCAAGAAAGATCGCTCTTTGTCACGATATCCAGAATTTGCTGTTTACAAAAGCAACTCAGGCTTGTTGATTCCTAAGCTTTTTGGGCATTCTAAATTAGTAGTAGATGAACAGATTTCTTAGGGCAACAAATATTTGCTAGCGAATAAATACAGTTTTCTAAGCAATACCATAGCCTGTATATGGACGCTTGTACAATGGATGCAGCCCCAAAACGATGTTTTCTTTGGGGACACCCATATCAACTAATTCTTGTGCCAAGTCTGCTTCTGTCATATTTCGTTGGATCCAGATTTTTTCATCTTTAATATCAATATGAATAAAGCAATTGTAAATTCGTTTCAATTTTTCCCAGCCCACATCTAATAATTGATAATGATCATGTTCTGTATCAAAGATGAGTTGGCATTCCATCTCTGAATCTGAAGTGTTTTTCTCACTTGATGAGTGAGCTATTAATAACTGGCGAACAGCTTGACGATAATGAGTTATTCTGTCCATGTAACGATAGTCTCCTCAACTGGGTTATAAACTACTAGCTTAACCTTGTATTCTTGGACTGCTTCTTGAATAAATGGTTCTTGAAAAAAAGAATCCCAGATATCAGTTGGCACTGCTAGAAATAAATTTCTCTCGGGTTCGCGCATTTTTAATGCTAAGCGATAATTTAAAAATTGCCCTAATGCAGCATGAAAATCTGTAATATTGGAAGGTTTTAGAAAACTTTTGATTTCGACTGCAATTTTTTGCCCTTCTCTTTCGGCAGCAAAGACTTTTTCTGCTGCTAGATCTATTTCAAGCTTTACTCCTCCAATCTGGATTTTTAGTGGGTCTTCTGTAATTATCCATTTTTCCTTTATTAAAGCCTGTTTGACGGCTTCATGGAATAGATCCTTAGCCATAGCTCAATTCTGTATACTCCTCAACATTCTACCAAAATTTGTATGAATCAGATAACTAGTCTAGAAACAGATCGGCTCCTACTCCGTCAATGGAAGCCAGCCGATCGAGAGCCATTTGCCAAACTCAATGCCGATCTCAAGGTCATGGAGTTCTTCCCAAATATGTTGTCCCGAGAGGCCAGCGATGCTTTCATTGATCGAATTCAAGCCCTGATCGAAAAACAAGGGTGGGATTTGTGGGCTGTAGAAATCAAAAATACTCAGCAGTTCATTGGATATGTTGGTCTACATGTCCCAAATTATGAATTGCCTTTTAATCCCTGTGTGGAAGTTGGTTGGCGGTTGGCTTATGAGTTTTGGGGCAAAGGCTATGCGCCAGAAGCGGCTTTAGTGGCGCTTAAGTTTGGTTTTGAATCTTTGAATTTAGCCGAAGTAGTGTCTTTCACCACGTTGAGTAATGTTCGATCGCAACGGGTGATGGAAAAAATTGGGATGCAGCGATCGCCAGAAACATTTCAACATCCTGGTGTGCCGATCGACGGTAAATTACGGGAACATTGCCTGTATCGGCTCTCACGAAACAATTGGCTGCAACAGACTGCGAACAAAAGCTTGTAACGCTTGTCGCCCCAAAATTTCTGTGTTTGGCTCTGGTTTAGCTAATGCTTCTAGTTGAAACAGCTCAGTCATCAAGGGCATCACCTCAGTATCTAAAGCTTCACGGAATAATGCTGAGGGCAAAATTAGCTGGGGTGCTTCTCGCAAGTCATAAAGCAACCGCAGATCGTAGTTCTCTTGCTCTGCCAACGCCAAAGGTCTAGCCCACAATCGATCTCGATCGGGGATCATTTGAATAACTTCGGCGAATAGCCGCAGGTCATCTAAATCGATGCAGATAATTTGGTTAGGGCAAAACAAGAGCTGATACCTTCTTTACTTACTTCTAAGGTTTACCCAAAAAGTCTGCTTTGCCTAACTCTACGCCAGAATGCCGCAAAATGCCGTAGGCAGTAGTCACATGAAAATGGACGTTGGGCAAAATAAAGTAGAGCAAATAGGGCATTCCGGCAAACTTCATAGTTTCTTTGCCCACTGGTAATGTGATTTCCTTTTCTTCGGAACCATCGATCTGTTCTGGAGTGAAATGTTTGAGGTAATCGATCGTCTTTTGTAATCTTGCAATCAGCTCTGGAAAAGTAGTCTCGTTATCTTCTACTCCTGGAGCATCTACACCAGCCAATCTGGCCACACCTCGACGAGCAACATCTGAAGAAA
This sequence comes from Synechococcales cyanobacterium VAR_35_metabat_10, assembly GCA_031418695.1. GTDB lineage: Bacteria > Cyanobacteriota > Cyanobacteriia > Cyanobacteriales > Chamaesiphonaceae > JAAFHZ01. Next base: position 164 of record JANOXZ010000237.1, on the reverse strand, counting down.
TTTGGACTTGTTTGCTGAGGGGTAACATATCTGGCGATAAACGACTATTAATCAACACGCTGGGATCAATTTTTTTGGCAGTGGCATGAGCATCGGCCTTGACTAGAATAGCCTCTAGGTTGCTCAAAGAGCGAATTAATCCCGGTAGCGAAGCTTGATACATC
>JANOXZ010000236.1:0-4058 GCA_031418695.1 Synechococcales cyanobacterium VAR_35_metabat_10 | reverse complement strand
CTTGGTGTAAATAAACTAAACCCTCTAACTCTTGATTGCCGATACTATAAATTCCCAAGCGAATATTGGGAAAAATCAAATCTGGCATCAGTTGATTCATCAGATGCAATAACCGCAATCCCGTCGGATTATCGAGGGCGATTTGGGTGCGGCAGAGTACCTCTGTCAGCATCAATAATGCTTGAGTGTAGCCGTTGTCAGTATTTAGAACTCGTTGAAGTTGTTCGCTCCGCCCGTTGGTGATGTGGGTGCGCGTCAAAGGCGGAATGTAGGCAATCCCTGGCTCGATTTCGGCTTCGGTATAAGCAGGCTGGAGATTATTGATAAACGCACTGAAGGCAATCTGCGCGGCTTCACCATAGTTGCCCAACATACAGTTCAGTAACGCTAGATGCACCGAGCACAGCGGATGTTGATTCAATTCCGCTCCGTCTTGGACGGCATCGAGTGCGATCTCTGCATACAATCCATGTGTGAGCGAGTTGTCGCAACCTTCAGCAGCAACAAGGGCGGCTACGGCTAAATTATTCCACTCTAGAGCTGTTTGTGGCTGTTCCCACTGACAATCATCTAAAATTTGGGTGAGTTGACGGGTGGCTGTCTCACTGATTTCTACCTGATTATGTTTAACATAATCTAGGTAAGCGGTTTTAGGATCGAAGTCAATAGCCATGAAGTTAGGAGTTGAGAGTTGAGAGTTGAGAGTTGAGAGTTAAGTTACTCGCAGTAAAATCAATTTGTAGGGGCGGTGCTTCATGCCCGCCCTCTAGAGATTACGAGTCTCATTTAGAATTGCTATGGTGACTAATTAAACTAGTGTATGGATTGTTAGGTGAGGATTTCCTATGGCTAAGGTGTGAGTAGGGGCAATTCATGAATTGCCCCTACTTACAAATCTAAACAACTTTAAGTCGTTGGCGTAGCCTACCGGAGGTAATCGATCGCTTTACAGCAATCATCGACTGTTGCCCGTTCGCTCATCTTTATCGCCAGAGCTTGATAAGCTTCCCAATGAGTTTGAATTAGTGTTTTTGCTTGCAATGCGGCGGAGTTTTCTTGCCGGACTATTTCCTGCTGTTGATTTCCCGCTATAAATAGTATGCCCCGCAATTTCTGCCGATCTTCACTACCGCCTTCAGCTCGATCGTACATTAGTTTCTCTGCGGCAATTCCCGCCATCCAAACAGTACAATATTGTTGCAAAAGTTGACTAGAGATATCCGTCGGTGGTGGGGCAAACATCACTCCGCCCTGTGCCGACTTACCCTGACGGAAAGATTCCCAGGCACTAAGCGTATAGCCAGTAATGGGAATACCCAGTAAATAAGCAACTAAAAAATGTCCGGCTTCATGCTGAATTATCCGTTGCCGATATGCTGGCGAAGTACCCGCGATCGCGTCTAAAACTAGGGTTGCGAAGATACTTTTGAGGAGTAATCCATCAACAGTAGTAATCACGACGATCGCAAAAATTATCAGGATCGGGATTGTCGAAGAAACTCGAATTAACGGGGCAACCAAGCTCGATAAAGTCATCCCAAAAATACAGATGGCAACTAAGTTGAGCGAGATTTGTTTAGTCGGATTATCTGAATTCATCGGTTAGTCGGCAGACTTTTACAAATTTAGGCTTTAGGTTTTAGGTTTTAGGTTTTAGATTTTAGGCTTTAGGTTTTAGGCTCCAGATCTCAACTCTCAACTAATTAACTACTTAAGATTCCGTGCTTTATAAAAAGTTTCTAAACTATTAATATCACCGACAAATCGCCAGTGCCAGGGTTCATAGCTGACTTTTTGGACATTATCCTTGGGAAAAGATACTTCAAAACCATAGCGAGCCGCATTCGCTTTGAGCCATTTATAGGCGCGAGTAGTCTCGAAGTTTTGATTGAGATTGGTTGCGGGGGTAGCAGCATCGCCAAGATCGACGGCATAACCAGTATGATGTTCGCTATATTTGGGCGGTGCGCTGACTTCTGCCCGTTTTGTCGGTTGTTGTCCGCGTTCTGCGCCGATGCCAAAGAACAGGCGTTTTTGATCTTCGATCGATCGAAATGCCGAAATTGTTGTAATATTCACGCCGCTAGATCTGGCAGCACTCACCATTGACTGGAATTTACTCGCAGCAGCCTTGCGTAAGCGGTAGCCGCCGCCAATGGAAATAAGTTCTGTCCCTGGTGCCTCAGTATAAGGCAAGTGATGTAATACGCTTCCGGCTGGTTCGTTATTGGCAGCGACAGCAGAATCTCGATCGGCTACTGGAGCGGGATTTGCGCTCTGTGGGGCGATAGCCGCGTCTTTGGGTTTGCCAGTCATCATTGCCACCGCAGTACCACTAGCCAGTACGATTGCGATTAATCCAGCGATTTTTGAGATCGGCAATTGCGACTTAGGTTCCGAGCTACTCGCGGGAGCACTCGGCGGATTTTTACGTCCGTTGCGTAAGGCTGCGGGGATATCTTCGGCTTTACCTAGATTCGCCGAATTATCTGCTGCTCTAGACCGATCTATGTTACTCAACTCCTATCCCCTCAAGCGACTACATTGCATTGTACTCTAACCAATCCCCATCGCTAGCAGTTAACTATAAATCGAGCTAATTGGCGGTATTTTGATTACTCCAGTGATACCCAGAGTATACCCAATCTTTCGCTCAAGTTTTCGCTAAGGGCGCGATTTGTTTGACTTCGGTATTTAGTTTCACAAAATAAAGTTCGATATTAAGATCGGGATATCGATCGCGAATCGCCCAGTGAGCGCGGCTGAGGTATTCGGTATGGGTGGTGAGTTCTAGCTCGGGATTCTTGGCGAGATTGGGATCGACTTTGTACTGGTAGACAGCACAGTCTTCATGATCGAGGATGATCACCTTGGTAATATGGTGGAGCCGATAGGAAAGATCTAACTGATCCCAAAATGCCTCAGCATCATATTGATGCGGCAACCCACTCAGAGCCAGCGAAGCTCCAGCCAAAGCAGCAAAGTCATATTGTCCGCCCAAATTTTGCAACGATAAGAAGTAGCGTTCGGCTTCCAAGATCCGATAGTCGATACAACTGAGCACCAATGCCTTGGGGACTTTTTTTTCGGCTCTAGCCGCAGCCGGTGCGATGAGACTAGCTGTAGTCAAGACTCCAGCACCAACTAAATAGCGGAGAAATTGACGACGATCGATCCGATCGCATTCTGGACACTGACAACTATCCGACATTTTAATTCGCTCTAGTTTAGAAATAATTGACACTCCCCAACATCGCTGTTGCTGGAGTTGGAGCGATTTTGTTGGTGGTGAACAGTCCGCATACATATTCTACCAAGTTTCCCCGCAGAATACTTACCATCTATAATGTGGGGTGGGCATTGCCCACAAACCATTTACAGCCGAAGCCATAAGAGTCTAAACTGTCTGACTCGATCGCGCTATGCGATCGAACAATCTCTTTGCTAATCTATCGAAATTAGCCACTCAAGATATTAATATTACTAAATCAAAAATGTTCCGTGGGCAGTGCCCACCCTACAGGAAAATTATTCATTGCCTTCAACATTTTCCGGCAGATCGATCGGTACAGTTTCTCGTTTTTGCCGATCGACTTCCAATTCATATTGCTCTATTCTGGCTTCAATTTCTTCGTTACTAATATTTTCTTGCACTGACTTAGAGTAAACAGCAGTTAGTACTATTGCTTCAGTAGTCATGGTATAGTATATGACCCGATATCCACCGCTTTGACCTTTGTTAACATTACTATTTTTTACTCTAACTTTGTAGACAGGATATTTATTGCCACTAATTTTATCTCCAGGGATTTCACCAGTTTCTAGCTTTTCAACTAGAGTCTCAGTATCGTTTTCAATCGATCGATATTTTTTACGCAGTCTTTTTATCTCTTTTTCATATTGAATAGTTGTGTCTATTCTGACTGGGGGTAGATTATCCTGCATAAGATGGAACTTTAGAATCGCTAGGTTCTTTGATTAAAGCTGGATGTTCCTCATAGATATTTTCCTCGGACTCATAGAATTTTTTCTTATATTCCTCATCCTTGATGAAGAAT
>JANOXZ010000235.1:0-4167 GCA_031418695.1 Synechococcales cyanobacterium VAR_35_metabat_10 | reverse complement strand
GTTGGGTGAGCGGAGCCGAATCGCAACCCAACTGAATTCTAGACGGAGTATGCTCGTTTCCAACGATTATTTTAATGATTCAACAGCAGCCTGTGGTGTAATACCACAGGCTGTTTGCTATTTACGCTGAAAACTTGCACTAAAAAACGCTGAATACAAGAAATGGCGGATGTTTCAATCGATAAATCCATGGCACATTGTTTCTATTGAGATTGCGATCTGGGTCACTCGTTGTAAGAGACATTATTCTTCCGTGACCTGGGGCAGCCAACGCCTATTGAACCAACCCCTATTTAAAATTACAATCCCCTTGATTCTTTATGGAACTCGATAAAGTAGCTAAGCTGCAATTTCCGCTCTGGCCATTCCTCAATCAGCCATTGTTTCATCCCAAATTCAAAGTTGTTTTAAGCCCCAAACGTTTTCAGCAGTTATATCGGATGCAGCTACTAGAGCGTTGCTTACACAAACAATCTCCCCGCCGCACTAACTTTTTTTCTCGTTAACCATTGCTAGCAGCAAGCATTCCCACACTAAACGAGGCTGAACATAGGATAAGAGTTGGCGACGACTGGTTTCGATCGCCCCCACCAGTTGGGCATCTTGGCGCTGCTGCCAATAATGAAATTGTAAATACTCTAACAACGCCAATTGGCTGAAACTATCTACTTCTTTATCGATCGTTTTAGCCAATCCTAAAGCCACCGCAATATTGCTGATTGGTCGTAACAAAGCCGCTTTGATTTCACTATCAATAGCGGCTAAATTTTCGCCTAGTTCGATCGACTGTCCAGGACTCCCTTGTGCCAGAGCAATTAAGATCTCGTCTTGTAAAATATCGGTGCGTTCCAGACTAGTCAAAATTCTACTTAAGTCTGCACCACTCAGTCGCCGAAAAGAAATTCGCTGACAGCGAGAAATCAAAGTAGGTAGCAATAAAGCCATGTTATCGGTGAGCAGAATTAGGGTAGCAGATCCTGGTTCTTCTAAAGTTTTCAATAGAGCATTGGCTGCGCCTTCAGCCATAGTCTCGGCCTGTTCAATTACCACAACGGCTCGATCGGCAATCAAAGGGGGCTGAGATAGAAATTGGGTGATTTGGCGGATTTGATCAATTCGGATTTGAGGGGGTGCTTTCTTTTTAATCCCGGCTGCGGCAGCTTCACTGGCGGAGAGCATTTTGCCTTGATGGGTATAGGTGGGGGCAATCCAGAGAATATCAGGGTGATTTCCCTGACGGATTTTTTGCTGATTAGCTGCAATTTGCTCAGGGTTTGCTAGCTGGGCGCAGAGCTGCATTTCCACCCAGCAGCGGGCAACTAGGGCTTTTCCAATGCCTGCTGGCCCATAAAACAAGTAAGCAGGAGCTATCCGCTGTAAATCCACGGCTTGGGTGAGGAGTTCGATCGCTGCTTGATGGCCACAAATTGCTGAAAAGTAGTTCTGATCGCCCATGAAAATCTCCTGTTTCCACAGGTGTAAAATGTTATGATTTTGCAAGAAGTTTTGCGAAACTCAGCCACAGCAGAGTTTTTGCTTAAGTCATTATCACTCCTTTTGATTTGTTAGTACTCCATGGTTTTCTGGAAAAGTCTGTTTAGTGTCGCCGAGAGTAATGGTGCAGCGCCTCAATCTAATAGCGCCATGGTGTCAATTCAGACAGTGGGTTTCGATCCACCGGGCAATAACCCGATCGTCCTGAGCCTTAATCGCGATTTAGACCTCTATGAACTAGAAGAGCTTTGTGATGCAGTAGGCTGGTCACGCCGTCCGCTAAGGAAGCTACGGAAGGCGTTGCAAAATAGTTTTTTGGTGGTTTCCATGTGGGAGATTCGAGGCAAAACTCGTCGCATGATCGGTTTTGCCCGAGCAACCTCCGATGGAGCCTTTAATGCCACTATTTGGGATGTGGTGGTGCATCCCGATTTTCAGGGTAAAAAAATGGGCAAAGCGCTGATGAAGTACCTAATTAAGAAGATTCGCAGCGAAGACATCAGCAATATTACGCTATTTGCCGACTCACATGTGGTAGGATTCTACGACGGTATGGGTTTTGTGGAAGATCCAGAGGGTATCAAGGGCATGTTTTGGTACCCAGATTAGTTTTTGTGGTTTTTGGGCATACTAACTTTTAGTCACACGTCAAATATTTTGGGGGGAATGCCTAAATTTATGGTTTTGTAAACGATCCTGATCCTTTCCTAGTGAACAGCTTCCGACTATGATTCCTAGATGCTTTTCTGTAATACGCAGATCAGATTAGGAACATCGGCTAGGCGATCGACCGTCTTCATAGACAAGTTGTTGAACCCAACTGCGTTTCAAAGAGTAATTGACGCATCTCCATCTAGTAACGTATTGCCCCATCCATATTTCATGATCCATGAGGATATTTAGTGGAAGTAAGAAAAACAGATAGCATCAAACGACTACCAAGTACTTTTGCAGCCGAAAAATTACGTCGCAAACCCACCAGAAAGCATCGGCCTTTATCTTGGCTATGGTTGGGGTTAACGGGGGTGGGTTTGTTATCCGCAGTGGGCGGGGCAATGGTCGCATCTTCTCTTTCGAGTACTCCTTTGCAGCAACGTCTATTGAGCGCTGCCGAAGCGAGTGTGTTCCGCAAGGGTAACTCTTTTGCTCGGGGCACGTTACAAGTACCAGAGGTGACGAAACCAGTAAACATTCTGTTGTTGGGAATTAAAACTAATCTTTCCGATATGCGCAAGGGTGAGGGCAATGAACGCCGTAAAGCGGGCTACGATGCCGAATCTGATTCTTTGCAGGGCTTGTCAGACACAATGATGCTGATTCGGTTCGACCCGGCCAGCAAGCGCATGGTAGTGCTGGGTATCCAACGCGATACCAAAGTGGAATTTAATGGTCGCAGCATGAAAATCAATGCGATCGATCAAGAGGGCGGGGTAGCCCAATCGGCTAAGGTGGTGAGTAATACATTGCAAGGAGTAGAGATTGATCGCTATGTGCGGATGAACAACTTTGGATTAGAGAAGCTAATTGATGAGTTGGGTGGCTTAACCGTAGTGGTGCCGAAAGATATTAAGTATCAAGATGATGCACAGCATTTTTATATCAATCTGAAAGCTGGCAAGCAACACTTAAATGGCAGCAAACTAGTGGGTTTAATGCGTTTTCGCAAAGATGCCAATGGCGATGTAGGCAGAATGCAACGTCAGCAAACGGTATTGCGATCAATGATTGAGCAGTGGGTGAACCCAATCACTGTAGCCAAGATTCCTGGTTTGATGTCGATCGTCAAGAGCCATGTAGACACCAACTTAACAGTAGAAGAAATTATTGCTCTCGGCGGCTTTGCTTCGAGTCATGGCAAAGGCAAGGTACAAACTTTGATGCTGCCTGGAGACTATAATGGCGATGGTAGACATGGCACTAGCTATTGGTTGCCTAGCGAAAATGGCATTAAAAATATGATGGCTCAGTACTTTGATCATGGGGAAGTAGATAATACTCCGATCGAACCTAATCGTCTGCGGGTTAAGGTTCAAGATACTGGCTATTATCCCGATGCTGCCCAGCGCTTTGTGAAGCGTTTAGAAAAAGAAGGATACAAAAATGTCCATCTAGATACTAATACCAAGGCTTTGAAGGAAAACCTTGATACGACTAAAATCATCATTCAACACGGTGGCTCAGTGAATGGTGATGTCATTAAGCAAAAGCTCAACCTGGGTGATGTAGAAGTCGGTACTTCTGGTGATATTTATTCTGATATCACGATTAAACTAGGCAAGGATTGGGCACAGAAAAAATAGTGGTCAAAAATATGAATATATCGACTTTAAAGGCAATTTATTGAGCGCGTTGAGCGTATTCCTTAAATCTTTCCATATCAGCTTGCAGGGTGCCCTCTACAGCTTTGCGAATGAAATCATTGTTCATTAATAATGCCAAGAAGCCTGGGACAGAATAGCTGACAGTGAGTTTTACAATACTACTTTCACCCCGATCGTAAAAGCGAATCCCACCCCGATTAGGCAAACCATCCACCGATTCCCATTGGATAATTTGGTGAGTAGTCTTTTTCACAATCTTAGCTTGCCAAGTAAACTCAAAGCCCCCAGTAGCCAATCGCCAGCGCGAAATATCTGGGTTTTCCTCAGAAATCTTCACTGAATCAATCCACTT
>JANOXZ010000234.1:0-5111 GCA_031418695.1 Synechococcales cyanobacterium VAR_35_metabat_10 | reverse complement strand
CCTTGCCACAGAGCGGATGCTGGTGGACAAATTGGACCAAATTTAACCGATGACTACTGGATTTTAGGTGGTGGAATTAAAAATATTTTTCACACGCTTGAACATGGTGGAAGAGATGGAAAAGGAATGGTTTTGCCATTTAAGTTACCAGTAATTGCGGCACCAGATTTTGGACCGGCAGCAAACGTATCAGCGGGTAATGAAGCGTAGCCTTTGAGCGTAACTTGAGGAGTAGTATTTTCCATGATTAACCTATTTGTAGTTTAGTGAGTAAGTAAAGATCTCGGCGATTTACTAAATTTGAATTGTGGCGATCGATGAGTCGATGCAATTACGAAAACATTGACTCAGCCAGAAGTCCGACTTCTAAAAGTCGAACTCTGGCGTAGCTAGTCAATTCAGTAAGAAGTCGGACTTCTGAGATCCTTGGCTCTAGGCGAAAACAAACTGACCAGGATTGCCAGGAGTTAAGCTGTTAGCTTGAATCCCTTTGAGGGTAGCTAGAGCTTGACCAGCAAAGGAAATCGCAGTGTCTGCACCAACTTGGGTGAAGACAATATCAGCAGCTTTAGCACTAAGCCCTTGGATGCCAATGACATCGGTACCAATCTGAAAGTCCAAAATAGTATTGGCCGCAGCAGGAATATCACTATTAGCAATCCAGAATTGGTCAACCCCAGCACCGCCAGATAGCAGATTGCCGCCGCCAGCGCCAACGAAAAACTTATCGCTACCATCGCCGCCTAAAGCTCGGCCATTGGTGCCTAAATAAAAGGTGTCATTTCCGACTCCACCAGAAACTCGGTAATCTTTGGCCTCAGAGGCTTCAAATTCATCGTTGCCAGCGCTACCAAAAGATCGATCGGCATCAGCGATATAAATAACATCGTTACCACTGCCCAAATCAATGCGATTATTTCCGGTACCAACGCCCCCGATCGGCACATCGACAGTATCGTTACCTGCACCGGTAAACACAGTGTTATTAAAGCCCTCAAACTTTGGTGTTGTTCCAGCAATCAAGTTATCGGCTCCTGTTGTGCCACCAAACAAAGTCGGTTCCAATGTTGGTGTTACCTCAAATTGGCTCACAATCTTCGGCTCGCGGTTAGTGATGGCTGTAGGATTAGCTTCTAACTCTGCACGGGTATAAGGATCTATGCCATAAGTAGTGACAGTGAGCTTTTGAGTTTTTTGGTCGATGTTAAACTCAGTCCAACCATAAACATGGGTAGCAACATAGTCACCTTGCAGCAGCTTGGCATTAATCAAACCATTAGCTTGAGTTAGATTTTTGTCTAAACCTAGTGGGTCATACCCCAATGGACTCAAACCACCATCCACTACCCCTTTAATGAAAGCATCTTTACCAGCAGTGTTTAAAGAATCATAAGCGGTTTTTTGAGCAGGAGTGATCACACCCAATGCTGCTCCTAACTTAGCCACAGTCTGACCAAAAGGTTCAGAATACCCCACAGAGCCAGTAGTGATTTCAAAGGCACTGGTCGCAATTTGTGCCTGACCAGGAGCTGTTTGGTAAGTGAGGTTATTTACCAATGTGCCGTGAATATCGGCGGAGATAAAAACAACGTTAGAAATTTTGTTGTCATTAATAAACTTCAGAATTTCGGTTCGTTCGGCAGCATAGCCTTCAAATCGATCGCTGGCAGCCAACACTCCAATATTCTGAATTGGTTCAGGCACAGTGATAAACTTCCAGGTCACACCGTCTTTTTGCGACTGTAGTAAGTCCCGCTTCAAGTCATCAAGCTGTTGTTTGCCCAACAGCATCCGCTTCGGATCAAAAGAATCTGTTAAGAATTTGCCCACCTGAGCTTGGTCGGCTAAATTAGTAACATCTGCTAATGGCGCATCGCGGAAAGAACGAGTATCGAGCACAAAAGTAGCAGCATCACTACCAAAAGTGTTCGATCGATAGATCTGCGTTTCCCCATTTGTCCGAGCGTCAGTAGGAGTATTGTAAGTAAGATCGCGTAAGGGATTGAACTCCTGGAATGCTTTGACACCATTATCAAACAGCGGAGAATCATTAATTAAACCAGTCTTAGCGCCATAAAGAGCCTGCTCAGCGGCTGTAGATTTGGCTAGATCTTGGCCACCAGAGAAGTCGTTGGTGACTTCATGATCATCAATGGTTGCCAAAATCGATGTAGAAGCTCGCAAATCTGCCAAGGTATTGACACCAGCGCGGTTGCTATAAACTTCCGCTTGCTTGGTGCGGTAGTCATTTAACGTAGTGGCTTGAGATTTTTCGGTTCCGTCAGGATTGCGCAGAGATGGAGAAGCTACATCACCATAAATAGTGTCGCCCAGCTCAATAAAAAACTTCAACTTGGCATCATCAGCATTACTAATTGCGGGGTAAGGAGCCAGCTCACCGCGCCAATCACCAGAAGCCCCAAACTTCAGACCAGTTCTCTGACCCAGCGCAGCCGCAGTACTAAATTTACCAACAGATTTGTCACCGTTGGGATCGATCGCCCGATAGAAATAATCAGTATTGGGGGTGAGTCCAGCAACCTCTATTTTGACCGGCTGTAGTGGATCAGTGACTGTCGCTGTTTTAGTACCAGCGATCGAGCTGAAATCGGCCTTAGTAGAATACTCAAAAGTCACCTTGCCCAAGGTATTGCTGCGTGTCCATAGCACTGTAGAAGTCTGAGTAGTATCACCACTCGCTACGCCATTGGGGAAAGGACTCAAGGAGAGAGCCGTACCGTTAACTGTGGAAGCGGGGAGGACACCCAAGATTTTCTCGATTGTTGGTGCCACATCGATGTTTTTTACACTGCCTAAAGTTTGCGCTGCAATATCTGGCCCCGCTGCGTAGAAAATTGCCTTCATTTCTGGCAATGTCGGGTCATAACCATGAGCACCATAAAAATTAGGTACCGAGAAAACCGGGCTGGTATTGGTTGTATCACCTTTACGAAGAACCGGCGTAGCCTGAGTACCATCAAAGTTATAACCAGTTTTTAATAGGGCAAACACATCACCGGTATCTGCGCCAATAAACTCGCCTCGGGCGTTAATAATATCATTGGCGGTAGTGGCTGTAGCTGGCACAGCTCGGTTATAAACCTTGTCAAAAATAGCAGAACTAGTGGCTCCTATTACATAGTTAGGATTGATATCAACAAAACCCTTTAATGCATCGACCACCTGTTTTTGCAGGGTTAAATATTCCGCCACTTCCACAGTCCCATTAGGCTCCCGACCCTTCAGGTTAATGTAGATATTTACAGCAGGACCACTGGTGACAGCTCTGACTTTATTGCTGTCAAAGCCAGCATTCTTCAGGAAGTTATTGAGGCTGACGGCAGTATGAAAAGGTGCGAATCCGTGGTCTGATACGACAACAATATTACTATTGGGTTTGCCATTGGCATCAACACCAACAGTATCAATAATTCTTTGCACAGCCCTGTTAGCTGTTTGGTAGGCAGTTTCAATATATTTTTGATATCTGGCAACCTTGGCTGCATCCTGACCATCACCGATACTGTTCGGATTAGTAAAGTCAGTAGCTTGGCGCGGATCGGTAATCAAAAATTGGTGTTGTGAACCATCGGGCTGTTCTAAATAAGTCAGCACCAAATCAGCACTATTGTTTTGCTTAATAGCACGGATGGCTATATCGGTTTGATATTCAACAAAAGACTTGACCTGATCGGCATAAATCGTTTCTAATTCTGGGTCGGTGAATTTATCAAATCCGGGCGAAATTCGCTCAGGAATCCGGAAATCAGGTTGGGGCTTCCAGAAACCAACATTGTTGTTAATATCATCTACGTTAGCTACTACCCCTGGGTTATCGGCTGGGCGGGGAATATCATTGGCAGAGTAACGAGCAATTCTGACTGTAGAAAGGTCAGTAGCCAAATTCGCCAAAAAGAACCCGGTGCCCACTTTATTGGGTGTACCTTCCAAATAAAAAGGCTGAGATGTGATATCACCAGCCTTTAAGAATGCAGAACCAGTACTAGGTAAAGTGGCTGGAGCTGCCTTAATACCTTGTGTTGCATCAAAGACCACCACGCTGTTGTAGTTGACCTTGCTATCGTTAGTAGTATCTAGGGCTGCTACTTGGAAATCGAACTTCACACCGCCGATCGTGAAGGAGTCGATCGCCGCCTTAGTCTGCAATACCGGGCTAAAAGAGTTTTTACCGATCGCCTTCAACTGATCCAACGTCGCTTGCGCTGCTGTTCCAAAATCTGCAGCAGTCAGACTAATGCCTTTAGCACCCTGACCACCAAACTCACCAAAAGGCACTGTATAGCTGACCGTGCGGTCTTCTTTTTTATCTAAAACAATTCCGGTAGAAGATTTAATTGTTGCTCCATCAGCACCTGGGAAGGTGGCAGCCACCACCTTCTTGCCAGCAGCTTGTAAAGATAACCACAGCGGATTTGCGGTGGGGCTAGTGCTTTCTGAAGGGTCGATGCCCGATTGATAGGTGTAACCACCGATCGGCGCGGCAAAACCACTGGTATTGGTCGCAAAAGGGTTAGCAATTAAGTGAAAGCTGTTGGCGTTGATGTCATTGTTAGCTGCGGTGGAGCCAGTGGCGATCGCAATGTGAGCAGCCGCAGTTAGTGAAGGGGTAACGGTTTCATTATCGGTAGCTGCCACCCCTTTACTTTTCAGAAGCCCTAAACCAGTCTTGGAATCTAAAACTCCATTTTGTAAATACTTATCAACGATGGCATCGGTTGCACCATCTAAGGAAATTAAAATTACTTTAGGAGCCATTGTTCTGATTTATGATTGCAACAGTTTATATTAGTGAATACCGGGGCTAATTCTGTTGAATCGACTCCGGCAGTTAGTGTGCTATATTTGCGTCCAATTCACTTGCTATAGGACTAGCGATCAGAATTAGCTGGTGTCCTTAAAATTGGTCGCCTATTTAGACCTAATGTAGTACAAGTGATTTACCCTGCATTGTATACTCTCAGCTATATTTATAACCAAAAATTAATCTAGATTCGTCTTTAGGTGTTTTAAAACAGATGATCAATAACATATATGGCAATTATTAAGTATGAATTAGCAATTGGTTAAATTTCAATAAAATAATTGAGTTT
>JANOXZ010000233.1:0-6813 GCA_031418695.1 Synechococcales cyanobacterium VAR_35_metabat_10 | reverse complement strand
CGATTCTACTCCGCCCCGAAACATTTCACCTTCACGAGTGAAAACCATCGAGCAATTGACTCGTCTGGTAATTGCAGCAGGTTGGATAGTTTCTAAAATACTCAGTTCCCTCGCTGCTCCGGCATAGAGCATGGGGTCTTGCAGAGCATAATTCTCAATATAAACATGATCGCCTCGATCGACTAGCAAATGAATTCCTTGTCGATAGGGAGCCCACAGATCGTAGTCGTAGACCTGTTCGGAATAAAATCCCACCCCACCAAAAAAATCCCAGGGTAAAGGTCGCCACAGCACATGAATATGGGCAAAGTTACTGGGTCGATCGAAAGATTGCTGATAGTTACTAAAATCCCCGGCCATCCAAGTGGCCAAAGTCAGTAAGTTCTCACCAATCACAACAGTCATGTTTGCCGAATCTCCGAGGAAAAAGCAGCCGTCACTACTCCCGAACCAGCCGAGGTTTTAATTAGGGATACTCGACAGCGCACGTTGGGGCCAACAAACCAAATTTTTTCTTCTGCTGCTGCTCGATCGTAAGGAGTATTTAAAACAAAAGTATCATCGTCGGTAAAAAAGTATTCGCCGATCGCAGGCATTTCTTCGGCATAGCCTTGGTCGCGCAGCAGTTTACCGTGTTTAACCGAAGCGGGCACTGGAGCCAAAACACAAGTACCTTTAACTTTCTGGTCATCATCCCAGTCAGTTTCGCCTTCCCAAGTCATCCGAAAAGGAGCGACAATCGCACTGGGTTCGGTATGATGCAATTCGCACAAGGCCAGGAGCGCGGGGTCATCCAAAGCAATTTCAGCTATTTCAATTAGCGAGTTGATCGCTTCAAAATGGCCAAAGGCCAAGTGATGGGCACTACGCTGGGATTTCCATGTGCCGATCGACTGCCCCACAAACTCCTGAATATTCATCTATCTTCTTTTCTTTTTAGAATTAGATTGTTGTACTGCTTTCGGCTCTTCCATAGCCAACTCTTGCTCAGGCTCTGGAGCCCGGGGTGCTGGAGCGGATTGAGGACTCACTGCTGCCTTGGCCATGGGAGCCTGAGGTACAACAGGTGCAACCGCAATGGTATTTACACTAATAATTTTGCCACCCTGACGATGAATTTGCTGCATCGTTTGAGACAATCTGCTCAATGGCACCATCATAGTTTGGTGGCCATTGCGCATAGAAATTCCCGTGACCTCTAAAGTAGCCAAGCGGCTGCCATAAGCAGTGGTATCGGTAGATTGAGAAGTTACAGTCATAGTCGCCATGAAATAAATCCTTCTTTTTGGATATTCAAATTAGTATCTTAAAGCTTATATGTCAGACCAAATCTTAACTTTACAGAAAAATATAAAAACGATGGCCTGAGGATGTCTAGGATGGGCTGTTGCTAAGCAGAGCCGAAGCAACGCCCACCCCTTAAATTGCGCTAGATTTTTAGATCTCAGTGATGCTCAAAATCTTGCCACCGATGCGGTTGATGTATTGAATTTGGGGAGTCATTTTGCTCGCTGAAACAATATATTCTCTGGTAGTCAGGCGACGTTGCAGTTTACCGGGAGTACCAGCAGCTACCACAATTTTTAGACGCTTTTCAGTACCAGAGCCAATCACAGTATTTGTAGAAGGCTTGATGACGTTAGACATATTGCCAGCGATCATGCCTACTAATTGAGAAGCTTTGATCGAGCTATCGATTTGAGCAGGGCCGCGATCGATTACCGACATTCGGTTGTAGCCCACTTGCTTGAAGTTGGCTTCCGAAGACCGACCACGATAGTAAGGCACCGTGTTTTCGCCAAAGCTATTTAAATACTCATCGCTATCGATGTAAGAATCAATTTCGGCATCATATCCTTCGGCTACACAGCGCACGATGTGTAAAGATACTTCCCGCTGATCTTGGGGGGCACGACCTAACAAGTGTAAGAAGTTTAGCTCTACGAAACGGTAAGGAGCACAAGAAGCAAAATAACGCGATTGATAAAAATCGGATTTGGCAACAGCGCGGACAAATTCCCGTACCGAAAGAGTGCCATTACAAAGCTGTGATTCGGCGGCAACTAAGCGCTCGCTTTCCATCACATGAGGATTGCCTAAAACTTGTTTGTAAACAGCTCTGATTACTACCTGGGCATCTTCAGCGGTGCCGGTAGACCAAAGTTCAAGAATGGAGGATGACATAAAATTTTGCTCCTAATTGTGGGTTTATAAATAAAGCCTGCAAACTAATAGTTCGATCGACAATTGGCGACCTAAAAGATCGCCAATCAGAACAATTAAACTACTGTGACACTAGCAATTACACCACCTTGTTGGTGGATGCGCTGGTATTCTTGAGAGAGCTTATCGTAGGGCACTAAGAATACTTGGTTGCTGCGTCGGAATTTGGAAACCCGGTTAACGGCATTAGCCCGAATGCTGGTAACTTCGATCCGGTAGACCTTACCGCCAGAACTAGCATCCACACCGTGGCGGGAGCGAGAAGCAACAGAAGTATCTTGGAAGGATGCACCGCTGGAAGCAGGAGAAATTACCGCAGTAGCAGTGGAGTTAATAGTCAAAGCGTTGAGCTTTGGAGTAGTCCCAGACAAATCGCCTTTTAGGCTGCTGCTGGAAGCGCCCCGCACCAACTGGAAGTTATGGGTAAACTGCACCATGGTTTCGCAGGCTTCAGTTTTGTAACCGCGAATATAAGGTACGTAGTTTTCGCCAAAAGAGTTTTGATACTCATCGCTGTCGATGAAAGAGTCGATATCCGCAGCCAAACCTTGGGTATCGAGAATAGTACTGTGCATCCGCATTTCTTCTAAATCGCGGGGGGCACGACCTAATAAGTGACGGTGAGCTAGCTCAATATAGCGATAGCGCGCACAGCTAGTAAAGAAACGAGTTTGGTAAAGGTCAGACTTAGCCACTGCCCGCACAAATTCACGCACGGTCAATTCACCGCGTTTGAATTGTGACTCGGGCACTGTTAGTCGCTCGCTTTCCATGACATAGGCATTGCCTAAAACTTGTCTGTAAACAGCATTAATAATAGATGTAATTTCTTCTTCTGACCGACCGGGTAACCACTCCATAGGAGGGGTTTCGTCGAACAGGCTGACTCCCAATCGGGAAGCTGGTCCAAAGGACATAAGCGATATCTCCTGTATTTTGCAACAATTTGTTTATATTTTGCTCCACTCCTCTCTCGTAAAAATTTACGAGAAAGTGGCGGTTTATACGCTTTGCTATGATAGATTCTCTTACAACGGCGTTATCTGAATCATGAAGATTTAGAAAACTTAACGCCAGCGATCCCCGCACTCTTATTTCTTGATCCCATGGCTCCCCCCCAGTTTTCTGCTGCTGTCTTGGCTTTGATCGACAAAGCGCGCATTGTAAGCTTTGCAACGTGGAGTGAAACCCATACTCCAGAAACATTACAGCTTTTACAAGCCGCTGATGACGATCGCAGATACCTCACTGATGCTGATTTGGCCGCCATTGATCCAATCAGCTTGGCACCGGTGGCGACTTTTTTACGCGATCATGCTACTGAGATTATTGATGAAGCCAGAGCAGAAGTATTAGCCCAGTTCCCCGGTATCACTGAACCAGGTGGCGGTCTATATCCTGCAGAACGAGCAACGGCCTGCTGGCGAGATTTTTGGCAGTTTTTGCGCTGTGTTACCTACGGAATTGCTGGCCAAAGAGCAGACTATACCAGCTTGATCGGCCTAGATTATATGAATCAGCTCTATCGAGAGTTTCAAGTGCCATTGCCTGCGATGGTCGCCGGGCTGCAAGCTTTAAAATCGGCAAGTCTCCGTCGTCTGGAAAATCCAGAATCGGTGGCTGTGTATTTCGATCGATTGATCACTGACCTCCAAAAGTTCACTTAAAAATTTCCCAAAAATATGCCTGAAAATAACCAAGGTCGGATGCTGCTGTCCCACAATTTCAATATTCAATCAGACAATGTGCCAGCTCTGAGCCGATCAGAGTTCACCAAAATTTTCCAAGTGGGCTTAGGAGAAAGCTATCAGTGCCAAGAAGTAGAGAGTCCTCACTGGATTGTGGAAGTATTGTTTCCGGGTAATCGATCGCCCTTAGCAGTTGGTGAGGCCGTGGCGACGGCTTTAGCCGCAGCGAGAAATGGTGACGTGGAAATATTAGCTTTGGGTGGTTTGAAATCCACACCGCCGACCAGTATTGCTCCGGGGGCTCTACAGCCTGGAGAATGGGGTGTGGATGTGGTGGAAACTGCTGATGGGGAGGAGTTTTTGAGGTCGATCGATTGGGCAAATACGGTGAATGGTCGATCGGCTAAGACTTTCTTTGAAGTTCGTCGATTAGTTAAGGCTGGGTAATAGTATTTCTGAGAAGAATTAATTGAAATACTGATACTCACACGTTCCTCATAGTATTCTCTTATACTAATAGTAGTAGTTTGGGGACATACCATTATGATTACCGAGCAACAAACAGTGACAAAGCCAGAATCAGGACTGCCTATCGCAACTGACTAAGTCAGGTACACATATATACTGACAAAGCTGAGGATGAGATCATTATGTACAAACTGATTCAAGCTATTTTAGATAGCGATGAAAAACAGGCACTTCGTCAGCTAGTCGAGACCCTGAGATGCTCTAATAATCACTATTTTTTGCGGAACGACATTCTGCAAAAGTTCGCTGACTGCTCAAATGGTCAAGCTTATCATAGCTCCTCTTTAAGCCAGTTAATGCACTACACCCACGAAATGATTTTGGCCGAAGATAGCATTTGGCTGGTCGTGCGCCCCTGGATTGCCAGTCAGCAAGTCTGGCGGCTACCATCTGACCTAGCCAACGCAGAGCAAATGACCATGCCAGAGCTGTTGGACATCCGCGATCAGCAAGTACATCATTACCACCCTCATATCCTGAACATCGACTTCCAACCTTTTTATCAAGGATCTCCGGTTATCGAAGACCCTAGAAATGTCGGGCAGGGTCTGGCTTTTCTCAACCACTACCTTTGCAACAAGCTGCTCACTGATTTCCAATATTGGCTAGAGGCATTATTTAAAGCCCTGCAAGTTTTGGAATATCATGGCATGGAGCTATTGATTAACGATCGAATTAGTTCTGGGGCGGAGTTATCCGCACAAGTCAAGCAAGCCCTGCATTTTTTAGCAGACTATGCTCCCGATCATCCCTACGAAAAAGTTCATCTCGATCTGCAAGCTCTAGGTTTTGAACCGGGCTGGGGCAATACAGTGGGGCGCATCTGCGAAACTTTAGAACTACTTAACCGCTTACTGGAAGACCCAGAACCAGCGATTTTAGCTGCATTTGTTGCTAGAGTACCCGCTGTTTTTCGGGTGGTGTTGGTTTCTGTTCATGGCTGGGTGGGTCAAGAAGGCGTATTAGGACGACCAGAAACTCGCAGTCAAGTGGCCTACGTGCTAGAGCAGGCCAGGAGTTTAGAGAAACAGCTCCTGATCGATATTCAACAGTCGGGTCTAGATGTACTGGGTATTCAGCCCCAAGTCATTATTTTGACTCGCCTGATTCCTCATTGCACAGAAACACAGTGCGAGTTGCCCTGGGAAAAAGTAGATGGTACACAGCATGTCTGGATTTTGCGGGTGCCTTTCCAGGAATTTAATCCAGTCGTCACCCAGAACTGGATCTCTAAGTTCGAGATTTGGCCTTATTTAGAAAGCTTTGCGATCGATGCCGAACGAGCATTAGTTAAAAAGATGGGCGGTAGACCAGATTTAATAGTTGGCAATTATAGTGATGGCAACTTAGTTGCTACGCTGCTAGCAAATCGACTCAAAACCATTCAGTGCAATATTGCTCATGCTCTAGAAAAACCGCGATATCTATTCAGTAGTCTCTACTGGCAAGATTTGGAAGAACAATATCACTTCACCGCCCAATTCTCTGCTGATTTGATCAGCATGAATGCCGCTGATTTTATCATTACTTCGTCTCATCAAGAAATCATGGGCACCCCAGAAATTATGGGTCAGTACGAATCTTATAAATGCTTTACCATGCCCGATTTGTACCATGTCATTGATGGGGTGAATTTATTTAGCCCTAAGTTCAACCGGGTGGCTCCAGGCATAGATGAACGGATATTTTTCCCTTATAACCAGAGCGAAAATCAGGATGCTACAGAACTTGCCCGCATTCAATCATTGGTTTTTACCCAGGAAAATGAGCATATTTTTGGCCATCTAGACCAACCCAATAAACGCCCATTGCTGGCAGTTGCACCGATCGATGCCATTAAAAATCTCACTGGGCTGGTGGAATGCTTTGGCCGTAGTCCAGACCTACAGGCGCACTGCAACCTGATTTTAGTCACCAATGCCATCCAAATAACAGATGAAATGAACGCCGATGAAGCCAGCGAAATTGTCAAACTTCAGGTTCTAATTGAGCAATACAGTTTGCACGGACACATTCGCTGGTTGGGTATCCGGTTGCCTGCGGGTGATCTGGGGGCAGTTTATCGATCGATCGCCGATCAGCGGGGGATTTTTGTTCACTTCGCCCGCTTTGAAGCCTTTGGCCGCACAATTTTAGAGGCAATGATTTCTGGGTTGCCAACCTTTGCTACTCAGTTTGGTGGTGCTTTAGAAATTATTCAAGATGGCAACAATGGTTTTCATATTAACCCCACCGATTTAGATGGTGCTGCGGAGAAAATACTACATTTTTTGCAGCAATGCGATACCAAGCCAGAATATTGGCAAGAAATATCCGATCGAGCTATTCAACATATTCAAGATCACTACAATTGGTCAACCCACGCTCAACAAGT
>JANOXZ010000232.1:0-8148 GCA_031418695.1 Synechococcales cyanobacterium VAR_35_metabat_10 | reverse complement strand
CACAAACTGCTGCAAAATTAAGCTCACCCCCCAAGTAGCCAACAATGTTTCTAGTGGCCGACCATAGAGATGCCTTACTACAGTGCGCTCTAACAAAAACCCTAACAATCCGGCTACCATAAAGGCTACAAGGATTGCGGGGAAAATGTATAGCTCGGCGAATGGTGTGCCTTTGCAGGCATTCTGTACCAAAAAAGTGCTGTAGGCTCCCATCATCATTAGCTCACCATGAGCCATGTTGATCACGCCCATTAAACCAAAGACGATCGCCAGCCCCAAAGCAGCGATCAACAACACCGATCCGACGCTAATGCCACCAAATAAGCTGGTGATTAAACCTGATAACAAGATCTCTGTCTCCTTAACGGAAATTAAAATGATTAAAGACTAGGCGAGGGTGCCATGACACCTTCGCCGTAAGTAAGTCTAGGCTTTTTTGTATTTACCGCCCTTAGCTGGATCGCTCCAGTCACAAGCAAAGCCCTTGGTTTCGGCTACGTATTGGTTCCAGGGCACTGGCTCTACCGCAGCAGGCGTAGAGTTAACGATCTCAAATAGACCGTCTTCGCGCACTTTACCAATCCGCACAATCTTAGAAATATGGTGATTGGCATTCATCACTACTTTGCCGTTAGGAGCCTCGAAAGATTGACCGATCGCTGCCGCCCGCACTTTTTCTAGATCTTCATAGGTCTTAGCTTTTTCTACCGACTGTTTCCAAAGATAAACCATGGTGTAAGCCGCTTCCATGGGGTCGTTAACTACCCGAGTAGCACCAAACTTGGCTTTAAAAGCATCGGCAAATTTTTTACTAGCCGGAGTATCCACGGTTTGGAAGTAGTTCCAGGCTGCAAAGTGACCCTTCAGATACTTGGTGCCGATCGCCTGCACTTCTTCTTCGGCAATACTTACCGACATTGAAGGATATTTATCTGGCCCCATCCCCGCACCTTGCAACTGCTTAAAGAAAGCTACGTTGGTGTCACCGTTCAGGGAGTTATAAATAATTCCGCCTTGGGGCAGGGCTTTTTTGATTTTGGCAATTACCGAACTTACTTCGTTGTTGCCTAAAGGAATATATTCTTCGCCAACTACTTTGCCACCTTTGGCTGCTAACTGCGCCTTAATAATGGAGTTAGCTGTTTTGGGGAATACATAGTCAGAACCCACTAAGAAAAAGGGCTTACCGGGGTAGGTTTTGAGTAACCATTCCACCGAAGGCTCAATTTGTTGGTTGGGAGCAGCGCCGGTGTAAAAGACGTTCTGAGAACACTCTTGACCCTCGTATTGGACGGGATACCAAAGCATGTGCTTTTTGGTTTCAAAGGTTTCTAGTACCGCTTTGCGGCTAGAAGATGTCCAGCAGCCAAATACGGTAGCTACTTTGTCTTGATCAATTAATTTCTTGGCTTTTTCGTTGAAGGTTGGCCAGTCTGATTTGCCATCTTCTACGATCGGGATAATTTGTTTACCCAATACGCCACCAGCTTTATTAATTTCTTCGATCGCTAGTTGTTCGGCATCTACGACACTTTTTTCGGAAATAGCCATGGTGCCGCTAAGGGAGTGCAACAAGCCAACTTTAATTCCGTCTCCGGTAGGTGCGGCAGGCGATGTACCAGAGGCCGATGGGGCTGGGCTTCCCGAGGTACTAGGAGCCGTAGCGGTGGGGGCATTGGGAGTACAGGCTTTGAGTAATACACTACCCGCCGCTGTAGAACCAAGAATTAATATTTCACGCCGACGAAACTTACGAGCCATGAGCGGAACTCACTCCATATATTTTGTGTTTAGACAAGACAATCACAATCATTATCATCTAAGTGGTGAAACCAAGAAGTGAAGCGGCATGATGTCTTGAATGATGTCCGCGATTTTACTCAAATGAATTGGATTAATAATGTATACCAGGATACATTACTGTATTAAGATTTAATCAAAAGTTAATGTTGTAACAGAAATGCTTGATGGTTTATAAAAGCTAATACTTCTACTAATCCCTCACCAAGCTTTAAGTTAGTAAATACATAAGGCTTGCCAGCACGCATTTTTTGTGTGTCACTCTCCATTACAGCTAAGTCTGCGCCGACATATTCAGCTAAATCAATCTTATTAATTACCAGTAAATCTGACTTAGTAATGCCGGGGCCACCCTTGCGGGGGATTTTATCACCGCCCGCTACATCAATCACATAGATAGTGGCATCTACCAACTCTGGGCTAAAGGTTGCTGCCAAGTTATCGCCACCACTTTCCACAAAAATCAAATCTAAATTAGGAAACTGCTGTTCAAGCTCTTCGATCGCCGCAATATTCATCGAAGCATCTTCTCTAATCGCCGTATGGGGGCAACCGCCAGTTTCTACCCCTCTAATCCGATCTTGAGATAACGCCTGTGCCCGCACCAAAAACTGGGCATCTTCTTGGGTATAAATATCGTTGGTGACTACGGCTAGTTGATAGCGATCGCGTAAATTTTTGCAAAGTGCCTCCACTAAAGCCGTTTTACCCGAACCAACTGGACCAGCCACACCAATACGAAAAGGAGAAGTCATAATTTAACTGCGAAATAAGCGACTGTATTGAGTTTCATGAGTCATGCTAGCAATTGCCAAGCCCCAACTACAACTAAAAAGTTGATCATCGGGCAAGGTTAAAGATCGATCGGCATTAATTTTAATTGGCTCAGCCAGTTGCAGCACTAATTTTTGGCCAGCAGTTTGCCCTAACGGAATCAGTTTAACTCCGGCGCTTACTAAGTTACTTGCCCAACTATGTAGATATCCAAGAACGGCAGTGTATTCATCGATATCCGCCAATCCAGCAGCTAAGGCAAAGACGATCACCATGTTCCAGTTCTCCTTCATACTCCAACCAGACCAGTCACTTTGGGGATAAAGATCTTGCAATAGTTTGAGTAGCGATCGACCCATTTGCCAATTTTGCTGCTGTAGTTCGGCTGTCTCCCGAGTGGCTGAGAGCCAGTGATTCCAGTAAATTAAATTCTGTTGATCTCCTTGTGTCCAAGCCCGATGAGCGCGGATTAAAGTGGCGGCCTCGATGCGGATCGAGCCAGTAGCCAAAGATTCGATAAGCCAAGTCTGAAGATCGGCAGCAGACTTGATCAAACCTTGATCTACCAAAGTCTCCAACCCCTCAGAATAGCTATAGGCTCCTACCGGTAAAGCGGGGCTGGTAAGTTGCAGGAGCGTTAATAGAGCGGTGGAATCCATCAGTGGTGATGGTGATGAGGAGTGGCTTCGTAGGCTCCGGCCTGGGGCTGAAAAGGTTGATCGGCATCCTCAACAGTCAAACCACGTTGAAGCAACATATCTCTCAATACCGAATCAGGCAGCAGGTATAGATGATCATCAGTAATTTCTAGCGGCACATGCCGATTGCCTAAGTGATAGGCGGCTTGCAGCAGATCGAGGGGATGTTGAGCGCTGATCACCATGACCTGTTCCGGTTTGGCCAGTATTTCAATTATTAATGATTCATCAGCGGCTTGCAGTCGATCGCCTTGGCGCAAGTTAGTCCCACGCTTGAGCTGTAAATAAACTTCTTGCCCACCATCGGTAATAAAGGGATGGCGGGATTTGCTGCGTTCTTCGGCGGTGAGTGAAAGTCGATCTGTGGCTGCAAGCGGGCTGTGATGATCGAGTTGGGTTGTGAGCAGAACTGGCATAGTCAGCAGTGATCATAGGGACTTCTCGATATCATACTGCTGACTAGAGCCTATTTTTTATTTGCGTATGCGGTGATGAATCGATCGTCTAATAACTTGCTGATATCCACATCGGTTTTAATCAACTTGTTCTCAAACAGAAACTTCTTGGCTTCCAGGGCAGATTTTGATAGAAAAGTAATATCATTGCCATTTTTGAAAGCTTCGATGTTTTCAGCAATAGTAAAGATTTTTGTGCCATCTTTGTAGTCTTGATATTCAACCAATGATACTCCAGCCCGTTTAGCCATGATCTGATCGGCCTCCTTAAGATTTTCACCACTAACCATATAGTCTAGGGTGGCAAACCAGCTATTAACCATTGCTTGCACTTGGGCGGGATGGGCATCTACAAATTTGCGATTAAAGACCAAGTGATCAGAAATTGAACCAGGGAAGTTTTTGGAGCTAAACAATTCAATGCTGCCGGGACGCTTTAAAGCCTTGGTTGTAAAAGGTGCAAAGACAGCTACAGCATCTAGTTGACCGGCGGCAAAAGCATCAGCAGCTTTGCCGGTTTCCATCGGAATAAATTGGATATCTTTGAGCGACATCTTAGCTTTTTGCAAAGCTTGCACCAACATAAAATGATCTACTGTGCCTTCTTCGGCGGCAACTTTTTTGCCTTTTAGATCTAGGATTGATTTGATTTGGCCAGAAACAATAATTTTGTCATTGCCAGTAGAGTTGTCATTTGTCAGCACCACTACTAAATCTGCACCGCCATCGATCGCGCTGATGGTGTCAGCTAAGGTCTGACAGTTAGCGTCTATTTTACCAGTAGTTAAAGCTTTAATCGAGTCAGCATAATTTTCAAACCATTGCAGATCGACATTTATATTATTGTTTTGGAAGATATTTTTATCCTGTGCTACCTGCCAAGGAAACCAACCCGGCCAAGCGCTAAAGCCTAGTTTGGCACTGCCTGCTAGCTTTGTTACGGTATTTGGTTCACTATTTGGATTTTTTTTACATCCGGCTGTGACTGACAAACTTAGTGCAAACAACAAAGACGAAGAGATCATCGAACGTCTTTTCATATCAAAATATCCATAAGTTGAAGTAATTGTTAATCTTCAGGACTGCTCACCCCACAGTAATTATGGTGGAATCCTTCTAATTAATAATTCCCAAAATATCGGGTCTGATCGATAGTCTTCAAGATTCTCAACACCAAAGATTTATGGTGCTAGTCGATCAATCATCCAAACCCCATTTTCTTGTAACCGATAACGCAGCCGATCATGTAACCGACTAGGCCGCCCCTGCCAAAACTCCATCTCAGTAGGCACCACCCGAAAACCACCCCAATGATCTGGACGGGGAATTTCCCGCCCTTGATATTCTTTTTCGAGTGCAATCATCCTTGCTTCTAATATTTCCCGACTAGGAATCACCTCACTCTGAGTCGAAGCCCAAGCCCCCAAACGACTACCCAAAGGCCGACTCTGAAAATAAGTATCTGCCTCTAGATCGGTGGCCTTCTCAACCTTTCCAACCACCCGGACCTGGCGCTCCAAATCTCCCCACAAAAACACCAAGGCAGCATGGGGGTTTGCGGCTAACTCTTGGCCTTTCTGACTGCGGTAGTTGGTATAAAAAACAAAGCCTCGCGCATCAAAGCCTTTCAACAACACAATCCGGGCATCTGGCCTACCCTCAGATGTCACAGTGGCCAGGGTCATAGCATTGGGTTCTAGCAAATCTGCGGCTAATGCCTGGTTAAACCACAGCTCAAACTGTTTAAAAGGACTGGGATCTCCTTGCTCTAAGCCAGCTTGAGTATAGTCTTTGCGCAAATCGGCAATCGATGGAATGGTCATGGTTTCTAAAACTTCGCTAACCAGTTTAGGATAGCCGGATTCACCACTTCTGGGTACTCATCGTGAGGACAATGGCCACCGCCGGGAATGGTAAACAGTTCTACTGACTTGCCTTGGTCTTTTAATTTCCGAAAAGTTTCAATACCTTTCACCGGAGTCCAAGGATCTTTATCGCCCCAAATGACTAGTAATGGACATTTGATCGACTTCAATAAATCTCTTGGCTCAGTCCCTGGTGCCGCACTAATTATTGCCGAAAAAACCTTTTGCGCCCCCGGATCGCAAGAAGGCTGATAGAGTAGCTCTACTAACTCATCGGTAATGGCTTCTTTGCGGAAATAGACTTGACTGAGACTCTTGCGGATATTGCGTTTGCTGCGAATCCGATTGAAAATCAATGGCCCAAAAGCTGGCGATCGCACAATGTTCATAAAAATGGTCATAATCTGCCGCACAAACCAGTTCAGATCGGTAGGGCGATGAGTCAAGCCCCCCGCACAGTTGATCAACACCGCACCGGCACAAAGATCAGGGCGATTAGCTAAGGTGGTGAGAGTAATCAGACCACCGATCGAGTTACCAATCAAAACAGCTGGCTCTTTAATATGAGCATCTGAGAAATCGGCGATCATCTCTGCCCACAGCTCCATGCCATACTCGATCGGCGCTTTGGTTGAAGCCCCAAACCCCAATAAATCTAAGGCATAGACCCGGTAGCCCCCAGCAGCAATTTCATCGATATTTTTGCGCCAGTGGCCGATCGAAGCCCCAAAGCCATGAATAAGCAACACTGGCTTACCTGCGCCTTTGATGGTGTAAACGATGTTGTAGCCGCGCCATATCCAGGTTTGTCGATCAATTTGGTCAATGGCAGTAAGGGTTTCGAGGATGGCTGGCATTTTTGTAAAATTTTGTAAAGGAGTTTTGCTGTATTTTAGCGCGGAAGACTATGGGAAAGGGAGGGCAATATTCATTGCCCAAGTCAAGGTATTCGATCAAATGCTCTATCAGCGCTAAAATAATTCAACAAATGAGTTCTCGACGCCTTAGCATAATTCATTATAAATCTTAGAACCTAAAAACCGGGTTAGAATATCTAGCAAGGTACAATAGAATGATAACAGTTTATCTATAGGGTGAGTCAATTGCATAACGATGATATTAAAGCAATAGTTAAAGAGACGGTAGTAAAAAGCATCAACGACTTTGCTAAGAAATCATTGAAAAAGAAAGCTAAATTTCAAATCTTAGATCTACTTATCCCAAAAGAACGGAAGATTCGCTCAATTGTAGGCGGTCTAGAGACATCTTTAGGAACTACTTTGTGGGAGCCATTGGCAAAAACACTTGCGAAAAACAATGGTTTTAATGTGATTAATAGCAATCTTCAATGTCCTACGAATATGCCTTCTTCTCTGAATAATACGCTTCAATCTATCATTGATGATCGCAAAAAGAATGGTGGATTATACGATGCAAACTCAAGCCACGATGAAATTAAAAGAATTTGTCAATCATTCTTAAAGAGACCAATAGAGTCATTTGAAGCACCACCTAAAGGTAAGGGGGTAGATATTTGGCTAGAAAAAGATGGAGTGAATTATTTTTTTGATACTAAAACTGTACAGCCCAATCTTCCTGCCTTGATGGGCTGCTTGGAGCAAATCTTATATTGGTATGCATATTTTTACTCCAAAGAGCCTCAAGGAACAGCCGTTGCTAGAATAGTATTTCCTTATAATCCAAGCCCCGAGAAATCTTTTTGGGATGGCATAATTGGTAAAGGAAAGCCATTAGAAGCCGATAATGAGGCTTGGGTCGAAAACCAATTCTGGGATTTTTGTTCTGGGGGTAGTGGTTCATACTCAATTATCACCGAATCTTTTACTGAAATTCATGAGTCTGGTATTTTAGAAAAAGTTCTCAGTAATTTGTTGAATAGCCTTAATTAATATTTGACTAATTACTTGCATTTGTATATAATTACAGGAATTGCAATCATTGTTATTCGCACAAAAATAGATGATACCTGACTTTTATACCATTGCACAAGTAGCTGACATTCTAAGTGTTTCTAAAGAGACTCTTAAGAAATGGAGTCGTAGTGGTGTTCTTGTCCCGACAGAATTTTCTCAAAATAACGGCGTTGTTTATCATCGTTCTCAATTAGAGCATTTCGAGCAGGCTCAGCTTTTGTTTATGAGTAACTGGGAAGCAGAAATGAAAATCAAGCCTGAGCGTAGTTATAAATCATTAGAACTATTTGCTGGAGCTGGTGGTTTAGCGATCGGCATGGAAAAAGCCGGATTTGATTCTGTTCTACTAAATGAAATAGATAAGGATGCTTGTAAAACTTTGCGAACTAACCGGCCACAGTGGAATGTTGTGGAAGGTGATGTTTCTCAAGTGGATTTTTCAACCTATCGAGACAAAATAGATGTCCTATCTGGAGGATTTCCCTGTCAAGCCTTTTCGTATGCTGGTAAAAAGCTTGGCTTTGAAGATAACAGAGGAACTTTATTCTTTGAATTTGCCAGAGCAGTTCAAGAAACTAATCCTAAAGTGATTTTGGCAGAAAATGTGCGAGGAATTTTAAAG
>JANOXZ010000231.1:0-1511 GCA_031418695.1 Synechococcales cyanobacterium VAR_35_metabat_10 | reverse complement strand
TGAATCCTAGATGGTGGGCAGTGCCCACCCTACACATGCTGATATCCACTGTTGGGTTTCATTCTTCAACCCAACCTACATCTAATCCCTAAAGCCTAAAGCCCAAAGCCCAAAGCCTAATCCTGATTCTGATACCACCACCAAGTTGCCATTGGAATTACCGTTGCGGCGATTAAAAGTCCAATCACGATAATTAGGAAATTCGTGCGGTTGGCATCGGTTTCTTCGGCTTTGAGATAGGTTCTGCCAGCTTCTGGAATGACGATCACTTTTGGTGGTCCAGGATCTGCTTGTCCTGATAATACTGCGTTTAGTCGATCGGCACCATCGCCAAAGGCTTGATTATATTTGTTGCCATTTTGTAAGGGAATCGCCATCGTTTCGGTGAGGATACTGGTAGCGATTTCGTCAGTTAGCAGGGGTTTGACTTCGGTTCCAGTCTGAATTCCGATCGTATTTGTGACATTATCCAAGACAATCAGCGTTTGATTGGCTTGTGTTTCCGGTGTTGGAAACCATTTTTTGAATACTTTATCGGTGAAAATTTGGATCGTATCGCCATAGTCAAGGCGATGGATGGTGAGGAAGCGGACTTCTTTGCCACTCTGCTTGGCAAGCTGTTCCAGTGTACCTTTAACTTGACCTTCGGTAGCTGGACTCAATATTTCGGCTTTATCGACAATCCACGTCGGCACACCTGCCGACACAGCCGGAATTTCATAAACAGCGGTAGCTCTAGCTGGAAGCGCAAAGCTCCCCAGGGACATCCCGACAACTAGCGACAATAACAATATTTGGCGGAGACAAGCACGAATATATGACACGATCTTAAGGATATTATATGTATCCTAACTTTAACAGAATCAGATCGCCTGTCGATATACGCGCTGCCAATCCGAACTCCCTCGGCTTACAACATCAGAAATATTGGTGCCTGAGGTTCTTTGAGCGTATCCAGTTGGGCATCGATCTCCATGCCCACAAATCTTGGGGTTGGTTTAATTTCGATGCTCAAGTATAGGGAAAATGAAATGGCGATCGCCAAAATAATTTTTTCCATCATGACTGTAACTCCTCCTTCGTTTACATTGGCTTATTACTTACCTTTTTCTTCGATAATTCCATTATGACATGACAACATAACATAACTGTAACTTACATCACCAATATCTAAATTCTTTAGAATTCCCACATAATTGATGATGGTTACAAGTCACAGATTGTTCCAACTTTCGCTCAGTATTTTTACTGAGAAAGTTTGCGATACTGAACCTGAAGTGTATCTGCGGCTACCGATGGCTCGGTATTGAGGTCGGTGGGAATGAGCTGCGGGCGTTGAGATTCGACGATCGGTTTGTCCTGCTCAAAGATTTTAATTGTTCGTTTATAAGTATCTCCATCTGCCCATTTACCTGTAAAAAAGTTGCGAAAGTTAATCCATTTACTAACAGTGGTATGGAGATCGATCGGCACATGTGCAGTCCAAATTGTTAATTGTCCAAAGGGCAAAT
>JANOXZ010000230.1:0-9471 GCA_031418695.1 Synechococcales cyanobacterium VAR_35_metabat_10 | reverse complement strand
TATACCATTTGGCTTCGATCGTCTCTGGGGTGGGCAGGATAGTTTTTTCCATGGAATTAACTCTAAAAATCAGAAGTGTGATCAGCAACTAGGTTTTCATTTAGCAACCAGTGCGGCTGAGTATCGAACCAAACTTTCTCGGGGAAAGGCATATAAGGGTAGCCAACTCGGAGTAGGCATAAACCCTTGGCGGGGGCAGAGTGTTTCACCGCTGGGCGGTCTTCCTGCTGCCAGATGTGAGTGAATGACCCAGCATCTAATTCGCCAGCACCAACTTTAACCAACAGTCCGACCAGTAAGCGCACCATTCCATACAAAAAGCCATTAGCTTGGATTTCGATTTGGATTAGTGACCCAGAACGCCGACAGCTCACCGCTTGCACATCTACCCACGAATGGTGACGGCTCGAATTTGATCGATGAAAAGCACTGAGGTGATGACGACCGAGCAGGGGCTGAAGCGTTTTTGCCATTAAGATCTCGTCCAAAGGAGCGTGGTAATAATGCCAACTATAGGGAGCCAAGAACAAATTGGGCAAGGCATCGGTATAGATGGTGTAGCGATAGCGCCGCCACTGGGCAGAAAAGCGGGCATGCCAATCATCAGGGACTGCGACAGAGCCGCGAATCATGATGTCATCGGGCAGGCGAGTATTTAAAATCGCCTTCCAGTTTTCGGTGGGTACCGGGCTACAGACATCGAAGTGGGCGATCTGGGCAGCAGCGTGAACACCACTGTCGGTGCGACCAGCTCCATGAACGCGAATTTGCTGATGAGGCGCAACGCTATTCAAGATGCCTTCAATTTCGGTTTGGACAGTGCGTTGGTTAGGCTGACGTTGCCAGCCGTGCAAATGGGTACCGATATATTGAATAGCCAAAGCCACTCGCTGTCGTTCACCATTAGGCACTACCAAACGCTCAGTTAAACCCTCGACCAATTACATCAGCTCCAAAATAGCCATTTCGGAGTTGTCACCGCGCCGTCGCATGGTGGTAGTAACTTTGGTGTAGCCGCCCTTGCGATCGGCGTAACGAGTAGGCGCTTCGGTGAATAGGTTAGCAACAACCCCTTCATCGTAAACATAACCCATTGCTCTACGGCGATCGGCCAAAGTGCCCGATTTAGCCAAAGTGATCATCCGATCAACTTCGCTGCGAACAGCTTTAGCTCTAATTTTGGTGGTAGTAATCCGACCGTGGCGCAATACTTCAGTCGTCAGACTGCGCAGTAGCGCTTTGCGTTGGTCGGCTGGTTTGCCCAGCTTGGGCACGCGACAAGCGTGACGCATGGTGTTCTCCTGTTAGTTGTTTTTTACTAGGATTACAGTTGGGTGGGGTTCGGCTTCGCTCACCCACCCAACGGCAATACTTACTTAGGGTTTTTGTCGTGAGGAAGCATGATGCCCAAACGACGTTGTAGAGCTTCAATTACTTCTTCTGCCGATTTCTGGCCAAAGTTCTTGATTTCCAACAGGTCTTCTTGGGAGTAGCCCATCAAATCGGAAACCGAGTTGATCTGTGCCCGCTTCAGACAGTTGTAAGCCCGCACCGACAGGTTGAGTTCCTCGATCGGCACTTGGCTGGCAGGATCTTCTTCGGAAGTAAATTCTGGCTCGAAGGGTTCCAAGCTGATATCTTTGAGCGGATTCAACAAATCCACTAAGATCTTCGCCGATTCGCTCAGCGCTTCTTGAGGGGTAATGCTGCCATTAGTCCAGACTTCTAAGATCAGGCGGTCTCTTTCGGGACAACCATCCACTCGCACATCTTCAACTAGGTAGTTCACCTTATTGACCGGCATAAACACTGCATCGATTTGCAGTAAATCCATCGCCAAGCCTTGCTCCCGGAATTTGTCCACCGATCGATAGCCCTTGCCACGTTCGATGCGGAATTCCATTTCTAGCTTGCCGCCTTCTGCAACCGTTGCCACATACTGGTTTTGGTCTACAACTTCCACTTCGGAAGGTAGCTCAAACATCCCAGCGGTAACTCGGGCTGGACCAGTCACATTTAAGCGACCAATCTGGGGCTGAGCAGTATAGCTTTTCAGCACTACATCTTTCATATTCAGCAGCAGCTCTAGCACATCTTGCCGCACGCCCACCAGAGTTGCGAACTCGTGGTTAACGGTGGTAAAACGGGTTTCGCCCTTTTCGCCGCGAATATTCTCTGACCGTACCAAGCCAGCAATACGGACTGCGGTAATCGAGGTGCCTTCTAAGTTAGACAACAATACCCGCCGTAGAGCATTACCAATGGTGGTGCCCTGCCCCCGATCTAATGGCTCAAGTACAAACTTGCTGTACTGAGTTTGGTTCGGCTCACTTTTCGATTCAATACATTCAATCTGGAACTGCACTACCAGTGACCTCCGTATAAGTAGTCTGTTTGAGTTTGCAACTTATACCCGACGACGTTTTGGTGACCGACAACCATTGTGAGGCACCGGCGTAACATCGCGGATCAACGTAATTTCTAAACCGGCTCCTTGCAGAGCGCGAATGGCAGTTTCCCGACCAGAACCGGGGCCACTGACCATTACTTCTACTTGACGCATACCCTGATCCATTGCTCGCTTGGCTGCACTCTCGGCAGCAGTCTGAGCTGCAAAGGGGGTGCCTTTTTTCGCGCCTTTAAAGCCACTAGCACCGCTAGATGACCAAGAAATTACGTCGCCATTGTTATCGGCGATCGTTACGATGGTGTTGTTGAAGGTAGAGCTAATAAAGGCAATGCCACTGGGCACATTACGCTTCGCCTTCTTACTACCTGATTTTTTTGCTGGTTGTCGAGCCATGTTGTTGGTACTAAATATTGTTTAGTTAGGTGATCGATTTTGAATTTCAACTGATGAAAAACTTTTTCTAGACTTGAATCTAGAGTGAAAGAGCCTAGCCCTGAAATATCCCCATTCACAGCCAAAGGCCAATAGTCTCATTGGAGTACTATCGACCAACAGCACGGATAGGGCGCTACTTATTTCTTGCCTGGAGCTTTCTTCTTGCCCGCTACCGTTGCGCGACGACCGCGTCTGGTACGAGCATTTGTGCGAGTCCGCTGACCACGAACAGGTAACCCCATCCGATGACGACGACCGCGATAGCTACCGATGTCCACCAAACGTTTGATGTTCATCTGCTCCCAACGGCGCAAATCCCCTTCGATTTGATAGTCTTTCTCAACGGTTTCCCGGAGAGAAGCAATATCAGCATCGCTGAGATCCTTAACGCGGGTATCGGGGTTAACGCCGGTTTTGGCCAAGACCTGTTTAGATCTGGTCAAACCAATACCATAAATATATGTGAGACCAATCTCAACTCGCTTATCGCGAGGGATGTCTACACCTGCTATCCGTGCCACACAATGCTCCTTTGGTTAACTTTAAATGTCTTGGGCAGATCGCAGTAAAAATTGCCTCAGAAGATTTCAATACCGTCTTTAACAAAATACTGGAGTTCGATCGACCGAAGATAATACCACTGTTAAACAAGTAGTTTAACCTTGGCGTTGTTTATGTTTGGGGTTGGTGCAGATGACCATTACCCGACCACGACGTTTGATGACGCGGCACTTTTCACAGATTTTTTTAACAGACGCTCTAACTTTCATGCCAAATGGGGGGCAATACTGCAAGTTTTACATTATAGCCAAAGGGGAGACTGCTGTAAAGATTTGACACTTTCCAGCATGAGCCAATTTGACGCTTACCAGCAAAAACAGCCCCTTCTGCATTAACAGAAGAGGCTGTCTGGGTAATGGGCAATACAAGATTCGAACTTGTGACCTCTTGCTTGTAAGGCAAGCACTCTAACCGCTGAGTTAATCGCCCGCTGATTGATTACCGAATATCAACAATAAGAGGTTTATGCCAAACTGTCAACCCCTATACTCATTTTTTCCGACTAGAGTTGCCGGTCGAATCCTTATAGTAGTTGACGAGAAGGATCGATCGCCCAATCATGAGGTAATACAGTCTGCATTTCATCACTATTTTGGATTCTCATCTTCACCCCGAACTAAACCATCGGAACCCCAGCACGATCGATTCTCTGATGCCGATTTGGGGCTGGCTATATCAACATTATTTTCGGGTTACGAGTGATGGTTGGCAGCATATTCCCAGCGATCAACCTTTCTTAGCTGTGGCTAGTCATAACGGCGGATTGGCCGCTCCAGATATGTACATGCTGATGTACGAATGGTTTCGTCGTTATGGTACTGATCGACCAATCTATGGATTGATGCACCCAGAAGTCTGGAATATCTCGGAGCCGATCGCCAAAATGGCCATGGAATGCGGAGCCTTGGCTGCAAACCCCCAATCTGCCATACGAGTCTTGCGTCAAGGTGCGCCAGTATTAGTATATCCAGGTGGCATCGAAGACGTGTTTCGTCCCCACCGCTGGCGCTATCGCATTAATTTTGCTGGCCGCACTGGTTTTGTAAAATTGGCCTTACGGGAGAATGTGCCGATCGTCCCCACCGTATCGGTAGGTGCCCACGATAGTCTGCTGATTCTAGGCAATATTTATCCAGCAGTAAGTGAAATTGTCCATAAATGGGGTTTGCCTTGGCTGGGAGGACTTGATCCCCTGACTCTACCAATATATGTGGGCTTTCCCTGGGGGGTGGCCTGTGGCCCCTTGCCGAATATTCCTGCTCCTGTGCAAGTGCATAATCGAATCTGTGCGCCAATTGTGTTCGATCGCTTTGGTAGGGATGCCGCCAATGATAAAGACTATGTTTGGTCTTGCTATCGCCGGGTCAAACGGGTGATGCAGCAAGAATTAATTGCTCTAGCCAGAGAGCGTCGCCCTCAAAACTTGTAGAGATTTTCAAAAGACCCACTAGGCTGATATCATAGGCTCCTAACATGGATGGACTGCACAAAGAAGTATTCCGTAGGTATTGATCGTGACCAATGTAGCAGTGGAATTAGCGTCAGGATGGCAGCAGCGGTTGAGTGTGGAATGTACTCAACATAATTCTGCTACCCACAATGGGGTTGTACAGTGGTTGATTGGAGTCGATCAAGATCGATACACCGAAATGACCTCCGAGCAATTGGCGATCGCCACTCAGGCGATGGATTACCGCTATCGGATTTTGCTCCAGCGCTATTTGGGTGTGCCCTCCGAAAAAGCTTATAAAAATTTGATGCAGCGCTTGGGTAGTCTGGCGATCGTCCGAGAAAAAATCCGCTCGTGGTTATCAGTTAGCCGCGATCGGCAGCGTACGGTAGTAGACGTCCTGCAAGAAGTCGTCCAAGAAATGCTCCAGGGCGATAAATATATTCGCCAGCAAGTAGAGTGGATTTCTCAATGCACCAAAAATCCCCGCCTCCGGGATGCCCTAATGCTGGCAACACTAGAGGAATATTGCTTGCGTCCAATTCGCAATCAACCATTGCTGGCCTATCGGTTTGTCAATTATCTACGCCGCAGTCAGCGGGGCGGGGTCACCAATGTCCCCCGTGATGATCTGATCAAAGTGGTGTCCGATTCTGTCACAGATGAATCTGGTGAATCCTCTTTTAACTTCTTAGATCAACAGGTTTTAGAGGCACACCAAGAACAGCAAGAATGGGAAGAAACTCAGCTTCTGCGCGCCAGAGTCAAGGATGAGATGCTGGCCTATCTAGAAGAAAATTTGGGTGTGGATGCCAAAGAATGGCTGCGGCTATATTTAACTGGCAAAACCCCCGAAGAAATTGCCCAGCAACTCAATATGGATATTAAACAGGTCTATCGTTTGCGCGAAAAGATCTCTTATCACGCGGTCAAAGTGTTCGCAGTCAAGAGCCAGCCCGAGATGGTGGCAGAGTGGTTGAAAACTTCGTTGCAAGATAACAGTATGGGTCTGACGGTCAGCCAGTGGCAGGATTTTAATGCCGGGTTAGAGCCGAAACAGCAACGGATTATGGCTGGCATGAAAGCAGGGGAATCGGTGGAATCGATCGCCAAAGACCTAGGACTCAAGACCAATCAAGTAGTTAGCGAATGGAGCCAGATCTACTTAGCCGCTCAAGAAATTCGCAGCAGCTAGAATCAACAGTTTCATCCCAGTATTTGACAATGGAATAAGGGAGAAAATGATAATTTACTGCGCCAAATGGGAACAATCATAGACAAACTATGAATTGGGACTCTGCTGCAATGAACTGTAATATCTGCAAATCTACATCTAATTTATTTAGTGAATATCAAATATTAGGTAAGCATCATATTAAGTACTATCAATGTGCTGAATGTAGTTTCGTGCAAACAGAGTCTCAATATTGGTTAGAATAAGCTTACTCAGATGCTATTGCAGATAGTGATATTGGTCTTGTCTACAGGAATTTGCAGCTATCAGCATTAACTACTCGGATGATTGGCAATCACTTCAATAGTGATGCATCTTTCCTAGATTATGGTGGTGGTTATGGATTATTTGTCAGATTGATGAGAGATCAAGGGTTTGATTTTCACTGGGAAGATAAGTTTTGTCAAAATATCTTCGCCAAAGATTTTGTGTTAAACCAGAATATTAAATATGAGTTAGTCACTGCTTTTGAAGTACTAGAACATCTAGTAGATCCGTTGCCAGAAATCGAATCTATGCTGAAGTTTTCTGACAATATTTTGTTTAGCACAGAGCTTTTACCTGCACATAACCCACGTCCCGGAGAATGGTGGTATTTTGCGCCACAAACAGGTCAACACATCTCCATTTATTCTACAATTTCACTTCAGAAAATTGCTGAAAAATTAGATATAAACTATTATTCTGATGGCAGTTCATATCATCTCTTCAGCCACAAAAACTTACCTAGCAATATTTTCAGTCTTCTACCTCCGATCGCCCAAAAGAAATCATTGCTGTCCAAAGATGCAGCAAAATTCTTCGCACTTGAATCAGCAGCAGAAATTAATGTACCCGAAACCTCTGCATTTCCAGCAAAACAAGATGTGAAATCCACAATTGTAGTCGATGGAGTATTTTTTCAACTATACAATACTGGTATTGCTAGAGTATGGGAATCGTTACTACGAGAATGGCTGAAGACCCCAACAGGAAAAAATATTCTCTTACTCGACCGAGCTGGGACAGCACCAATTATTCCTGGTATTAGGACTCGAAAAATTCCAGCCTTTGATGTTAATAACTTAGCTGCCGATCGACAGATGCTGCAACAATTATGTGATGAGGAAAATGCTGATATATTTACTTCCACCTACTACACCACTCCTATTTGGACTCCTTTGACTTTGGTTATTTATGATATGACCCCAGAGGTCTTGGGTTGGGATTTAGAACATCCCAACTGGCGAGGAAAAGTACATGCCATTGAATATGCATCTTCTTATGCTCCTATCTCGGAGAACTCAGCCAAAGATTTAATGCATTTTTATCCTCATATTAAACCTGAGCAAGTTAGCGTTGCTTATTGTGGGGTTAGTAATAAATTTTCGTTAGCCACTTCTACTGAGATTCAATCATTTCGCTGTAAATATGGTATTCGCAAACCATATTTCTTAATTACAGGTGGTCATGGTGGTTATAAAAATACTATTTTATTTTTCCAAGCATTTTCCAATCTAGTAAATAGAGAAGAATTTGATATTTTTTGTACATCGCCAATGCCTGAAGAATATCGATATTTCTCTCAAGGTAGTACTGTTCACCATGTACGCTTATCTGATGAGGAACTAAAAGTAGCTTATACTGGAGCAGTTGCTCTGGTGTACCCCTCCAAATATGAAGGTTTTGGGATGCCCATAGTAGAGGCACTAGCTTGTGGTTGCCCCGTAATTACCTGCCCAACGTCTTCTATTCCAGAAGTTGCCGGTGAAGCAGCACTTTATGTACAAGACGAAGATATTAATGGCATGGTTGATGCTTTATGTAAAGTACAGAATTTAGAAGTTCGACAATCATTATTACAAAAAGGATTAATACAGGCTCAGAAATTCTCCTGGGAAATAATGGCTCAGCAGGTTCAGCAATCTTTTGTTATTGCTCAACAGAAAAAAGCCAATCCTTTGTCTTTGCGAGAACATAGCTTTTTGATGTTTCCTGATTGGTTAATCGAAGAAGAAGCTCTAGCTGAAGATTTAACTATAGCAATTAGAGAGATAATTAAACAATCCCACAACTCCCCAGTTACATTAATATTAGATACCAGCAATGCCACTAGTATGGAGCAGGTAGAATTCACGCTTTCTGGAGCGGCTATGAATTTGTTGATGGCAGAAGACTTAGACATCAGTGAATACTTAGAGATATCGCCAATCAATGATCTATCCACCGAACAGTGGCAAGATCTTTTAGCCAAGGTTAACAATCTAGTTCCATTGAACAAAGAAAATGACCAAACCAAGCAACAGCTTATCCATCATGGTTTTAGTTTACCAAAAGAGCTTTGTATGCCAAATGGCCTGAACTAAAAAGTAAAAGAGGAATGAGTAACGCTACTCATTCCTCTTTTTTAAACAAGATTATTAATTCAACTGGGAGATCAGATTTACCTGAGGATTAATAGCAGCCTCGCTGAGTTCTTGCAAATCTTTTTCTAGCATTAAGTTCACTAGATCTTGAAAAGAATACTCTGGCTGCCAAAGCAACTCTCTTTTGATTTTATCAGTATTACCAACAAGCTGTATTGATTCATCTGGGCGATAAAATGCTGGGTCTATCACTACATAATCTTGCCAGTGCAAACCAGCATAACTAAAGGCATACTCAACCAATTCTTTTACCGAATGAGCTTTGCCACTAGCAATCACATAATCATCGGGCTTGTCTTGCTGCAACATCAACCACATAGCTGCAACAACATCTTTGGCATAACACCAATCTCGATAAGTATCTAGATTTCCTAATCTGAGTTCATTAGCCAATCCCAGCTTGATTTTAGCAACTGTTTGAGTAATTTTGCGAAATACAAATTCGGCACTGCGACGTGGTGATTCATGAGTGTAAGTAATTCCACAACAAGCATACAAATTATATTGCTGTCGATAGTTGACCGTCATCCAATGAGCGTAAGCTTTGGCTGCCCCATAAGGGTTTCGAGGGCAAAAAGCAGTGCGTTCATCTTGAGGAGAAATATCTGGTGTCCCAAATACCTCACTAGTCGAAGCCTGATAGAACCGAGCATCTGGCTGACAGCGACGAATAGCCTCTAATAATCGAGTTACCCCTAAAGCAGTGTATTCAGCCGTTAGGCCCGGTTGTGACCAAGAAGTCGGAATATAGCTCTGTGAGGCCAAATTATATACTTCATCCGGTTGAGCAATGGTAATTGCATCCATTAATGAAGTCTGATCAAGTAAGTCACCAGATAATAGTTGGATTCGATCGCCTAAATGACTAATCCGACTGAGATTACTACCACTCGATCGCCTAACTAATCCAAATACTCGATAACCTTTATTAAGCAAAAGTTCTGCTAGGTAAGAACCATCCTGTCCAGTCAGCCCC
>JANOXZ010000229.1:0-3435 GCA_031418695.1 Synechococcales cyanobacterium VAR_35_metabat_10 | reverse complement strand
CAAAAGTACGGCAGTGACTTTTTATTACGAAATCGGCTTGGTTGTCTGGCATACTAATAATCGTCTTTAATGCGAATAAACCCGCTATTTTTTTCAATTATTCAGGGGAATCTATGACTACATTAGACGAAGCAATCAAAGCAATGATTGCAACCAAAAAAGTTGATACTGGTAAAGTCCAAGGCTTAAGTCGGCAAATTATCGCTGAAACCAATAATATTTTGACTGGCGTATTGCTGAATTTTGAAGACTTACCAGGCTTAACACTTTCCAATGATGCGTATCTGAACTATTTTTTGCAATCTGGCCCCAAAGAATCTTTGCGATCGATTTTGCGCCAAGGCATTAATCAAAAGCCAAGGATGCGGATGAAAATCAATTCGGCCTATCGCACAGTGGCTCAGCAACATATTTTACGGCAAATTTATGAACGTGGCCACCGGGAATTAGTGCCATTGGCAGCTAGACCGGGCAGAAGCAACCACGAAGACGGGTTAGCGATCGATGTAGATAATTATGGCGACTGGAAAGCACTGCTACTGAAAAATGGCTGGGAATGGCAAGGTGAAAATGATCCAGTTCACTTTTACAACGATAGCGGTCGGAATGATGTGGGCAATTTAGGAGTCAAGGCTTTTCAGCAACTGTGGAATCGCTATAACCCCAATGACCAGATGACGGTAGATGGTGATTTTGGTGAACAGAGCGCCGTCAGAATGAATAAATCGCCGATCGATGGTTTTGTAACCACCCGTATTTTTAAAGTTGGTTCAACGGGCGAAGTGGTCAAAAAAATTCAACAGGCTCTGACTAATGCAGGTTTCCCGGTGCCTGTTAACGAAATTTTTGACGAGGCTACGACAACAGCGGTGCGCAAGTTTCAGGATAAAAAAGGTTTGGGTGCCGATGGGGTCGTAGGTGCCCAAACCCTGAAATTCTTAGGAATATTGCTCTAAGAACAGTTTGTGGGGTGAGCGGAGTCGAACCTTACAAACTGGTTATACAGACCTACGCACTCCACCGACTAATGCAGATTTTTAAGTTTTAAGTAGATAAGGATGTGAACAGGAGAGGATATGATGTTCATGTTTGGCGGTCGAAGATGCGTAAATCGATGATCGATTCGTCACCCTGTATCACCTGAAAGACTTGAGAAATGGCAGAGATGACCAAGAAAAAAAATATTGCAGTGCTGTTTGGTGGTCGATCGGTCGAACACGAAATCTCGGTAATTACAGCCCTCCAGTTGATCAACGTCCTGGATGTCACTCAGTACGAGCCGATTCCGGTCTATATTGCCCAGTCTGGACGCTGGTATGTGGGCGATCAGCTTTTAGAGAAATCCTTCTATCGCGGTCTGCCCGGATCTTTGCGAGAAGTGCAGGAAGTAGCTTTGATTCCGATCGCTGGTAGCAAAGGACTAACGGTGATCAATCCCCAGCGCGGTTTGTTTGGTTTCGGTAAATCTACTAACGACATTGTGCCGATCGATGTGTATTTCTTGGCCTTCCATGGTACTTTCGGCGAAGATGGCTGTATTCAAGGCATGTTAGAAATGGCCGATGCCACCTATACCGGCTGTACGGTGTTGCCAGCAGCTTTGGGCATGAACAAGTATAAATGCAAGAAAACCCTCGAAGCCGCCGGAATTCCAGTATTACCCGCCGCTGTGGTCGATCGGTCGATCGCCCAGAAAAGTCTGGCACAGGTGCGAGATCAGATCTTTGCTACCCCCGGATTAGAGCAATTGCCCCTGTTTGTTAAACCCTGTAACCTGGGTTCTAGTATTGGGATTGGGGTAGCCAAAGACGAAGCCTCTTTAAACGGCTGCTTGGTAAACACATTCCGCTACGACAGTCAGGCCATTATTGAACCCTGTGTCAAAAACATCTTAGAAATCAACGTTTCAGTGGTCGGCGACGAAGACGAAGTCCTAGCCTCGGTGGTAGAGATGCCGGTTTCGATTAGCGGGGTCTTAACCTACGAAGAGAAATATCTGCGGGACGATGGAGCCAAGAAAACTGGAGATAGTGAATCTCAAGGAATGGCTAGCCTATCAAGAATTATTGACCCTCAGGAAATGGATCAGGGTCTCAAACAAGCTGGCATTGACTATGCCAAAAAAGCCTTCCAACTTTTGGGCTGTAGTGGTGTGTCCCGCATTGATTTCATTATTGATGCTGATGCCAATCAACTGTACTTCAATGAAATCAACACACTACCGGGTTCACTGTCTTTTTATCTGTGGATGAAATCACGACCACAATTGGTTTATACCGAACTTTTAAACCGAATTATTCAGCAGGCTGAAAAGCGCCAGGGTACGAAGCTTTCGCTAAAACGTCAAGAGGGAATGAAAGCATTATTTAAATAGAGCTAAATTTCTACTGGTGGTTTGGGTAAATTGACTAAGAGAACTTAGTCCTTGTTTTAGCGAAATCGCCATGAATGCACCCGAACCTAGCTTCCAGATTAATGCTCGTCATCCCTTTGAGGTGGCGCAGCGGGTTTTAGCAATTTTGGCCGTCTTGGATCGGGCTTGCTCTAGTGAAGCAGCTCCTACGGTGGATTGGGTTTATGCTTACAACATCGATCGGTATTTTTCCGAAGCTGAGCGAGAGTTCTACTTCTCTGCAACAGTCAGCGATGCAGATCGGGCTGATTTTGGCTGGCTGAGTGAAAGTTTGCCACCGATGCTTTGGGCACTGGGTTATCTAGAAGAAATGCCGAAGCTCGATCAGCGTTTTGAACTTGAAAAAATTCCGTATCTCTATCAAATTACCAACAGCACTGCTCAGTTTTTGGGTGATGCCTGCCTTCGCCATAATGATGCCCTCAGTATTGCTGAAGAACAGCATTGCCAAGCACATTGGCAAGCCATGCAGCCCCAGAAAAAGGTAAAAAAGATTAAAGAATCGATCGATCCAGATATTATTTACGAACGCCGCTATGCCATTAGTTGGCTAGTCGGCCTGGGCGACTCTTGGGACAATGTGCCTTTAGACAGCGTGGCTTGAACGCAGCAATCGCAGACCACTGAGTGTCACCAATACTGTAGAACCTTCGTGACCAAGTACTGCTAAAGGTAAACCGATCGCCCCCAAAAAGTTACCAATCACCAAAATTCCAATAAAGCCCAAGGCAAACACCACATTCTGTTGGATAACGCTTTGGGCTTTGCGGCTGAGATTGACTGCCGCCACCAATTTGGTCAGATTATCGGTCATCAACACCATATCAGCAATTTCTAAAGCGGCATCGCTGCCCACTCGACCCATAGCCACCCCAACTTTAGCAGCAGCCAAAGCTGGAGCATCATTAATGCCATCCCCCACCATGGCAATATCAGCAATTTGCTGAAGTTCCCGCACGATCCGCACTTTGTCAGTGGGCAACAGATCAGCATAAATTTCGGTAATACCTAACTGCTCGCCG
>JANOXZ010000228.1:0-4968 GCA_031418695.1 Synechococcales cyanobacterium VAR_35_metabat_10 | reverse complement strand
AAGATTTAAAGCTCTTGGTTGACCGCGATATTAATGCTGGTATCAACATCAAGAGAGTGGGGCTGGACATGTTCCCCACTATAAAACGCCGTAAAGGTAACATCGAAATAGTTGGTTCTATTACCGATATTACCTCTAAGGAAGTCGTACAGATCCTGCGGGGTCTCTGACGAGAAGCCCATACCTACCCGCAAGGGAGGTGTTGGGAGATGTCACGATCAAAGCTAATGATCCTTGGCAGATATATTGTGTATACTTTTCCAATATCTT
Source organism: Synechococcales cyanobacterium VAR_35_metabat_10 (assembly GCA_031418695.1). GTDB lineage: Bacteria > Cyanobacteriota > Cyanobacteriia > Cyanobacteriales > Chamaesiphonaceae > JAAFHZ01. The sequence continues at coordinate 4,698 of JANOXZ010000228.1, read as the reverse complement.
TATTCTGTCCGATCCCTTACACGTTGTCAACCAATGGAATAGTGGCAAATATTCCTGAAACTAGCGAAAAATCAAACCACCAACAGCTAAAATGGTGAAAGCTTTTCCCCTGTTCAATCTATGAAAATTCTGCACGGCACATGGATTCCTGGCTCCAGTGATGAATTTATTCAAGGAGGTGAGTTTTGCTTTTGGGTAGAAACCGATACACCCGAGCCGCAGAAGCGCCCAGCTAAAGATAGCCATCCTCAGCAACTAGGTAGACAGGAACTCTGGGCATTCCTGCTTGATGAGCTAGGCATTGGCAGCTCTGACCCCAACGGCTCACAGCTTGCTACTAAATATTTTATTCTACCCAGTACCAAAACCGAGCCATTGCCATCGTTGGAGTTATCGCGTTATCTAGAAACAGAGCCGCCAGAGCCAACTACTTGGAAAACTTGGTCGATCGATTGTTACCGCATAGACTCAATCATCAAAACCCTGAACGAAATTCATTTTTGGTGTCTGTATCACGCCACCGAAGTTCAAATTGGCTCTGACTTGCTCTTTTGGTATCACTATAGTCAATCTTTCCAAGAAGTCATTCGTAAAGATCGCTACATTCCTGCATTGAAATATCGTGAGAAGATTGCCCCCAAAAGCAAGAGCAAAAAAGCCCCGTCCAGCCATGAAATCTATCCCGGCTGGGAGATTATTTCCGAAGCCTATGAAACCAAGATCCATCAATACCTGGAATATCTGCCTTTGGTCTGCACTGGTGGCTTAGACAAACCGGATGCAAAAATGGAGTTCTATGACCCAGAAACACTACTGCGGCATTTCTCGGAATATCTATTGCATCAGATAGTCACTACAACACCGTTTCCTAAAACCTTTGAAACCAAAATTTACAACTCTAGTTTGTTGACCTGCTGCCTGAGTGCTTCAGGGCGCAACAGTTTACCTTGGACAAACGCTGAAGCTTTAGAAATCTATCAACAATGGCAAACTTGGAAACAAAAGATAGTTGCAGCTCAAGACAACTCTGATTTTCATCTCTGCTTTCAGCTCCAAGAAGCCTCTGCTAAATCTCCTGACGACTGGCAGATCAAATTTATAGCTGCTGCCAAAAAAGATCCTTCCAACAAACTTGAACTCAATGACTACTGGAGCATGGGAGTCAAGGCCAAGAAAGATTTGCAGAAACAGTTTGGTCAAGAATTCGAGAAAGGCTTATTGCTCAATTTAGGTCATGCCGCCCAGATTTATCCATCAATTTGGCAGGGCTTAGAAACCGATCGACCCATTGGTTTTAGCCTGAGCGTTGATGCCGCCTTTGAGTTTTTATCAGAAACCGCTTGGGTGCTAGAAGATGCTGGCTACAAAGTGAGCGTACCTGCTTGGTGGACACCCCAGGGTAGAGCGAGAGCTAAACTACGATTGAAAACCTCATCCTCATCCAAAAAGCCAGCAGGCAGCAAAGTCAGTAAGGGCTTAATGCAGTTAGATAATTTAATTAATTATCACTATGAACTAGCGATCGGTGACGAGGCCGTCACTCCTCAAGAATGGCAAAATTTAGTTGATGCCAAAGCGCCCCTAGTGCAGTTTCGGGGACAATGGATGGAATTGGATATCGCTAAGATGCAGCAGATGCTTCAGTTCTGGGAAAAGAATCAGGAGGCTCAGCCAGAATTGACGCTGTTGGAACTGATGCAAAAAGTTGCTGAGGCCAACGAAGAGTTTGAGGTCGATACCGACGAAAACTTGGCAGCAATGATGGATAAATTACATGATCCGAGTCATCTGGAGCCGATCGAGAATCCCAAACTATTAAAAGCTACTCTGCGAGAATATCAAAAACGCGGGGTGGCTTGGATTCAGTATTTAGAGCGTCTGGGTTTAAATGCTTGTTTGGCTGACGATATGGGCTTGGGTAAAACGATTCAGGTGATTGCTGCCCTAATTAAAGAGCGAGAGACCAGCAAAAAAGTTGTTCCTACTCTGTTGATTGCACCGACTTCGGTAGTGGGCAACTGGAACAAAGAAATTGAAAAATTTGCGCCCCATTTAAAAGTAATTATTCATCATGGCAGCGATCGAATCAAAGATTTAGCAGCATTCAAAGCAGCCAGCAACAAATGCGATATCGTGATCACCTCCTACAGCCTAGCCCGCAAAGACGGCAAGCTGTTACAAGCCATGAACTGGCAACGAATAGTAATCGATGAAGCTCAAAATATCAAAAATCCAGCGGCGGAACAGACCAAAGCAATTTTAAAACTAAAATCTACTCACCGGCTAGCTTTAACTGGTACCCCGGTAGAAAATCGGCTGTTAGATCTCTGGTCAATTTTCAATTTTCTCAACCCAGGTTATTTAGGCAAAGAAGCCCAGTTTCGTAAGTTTTTTGAACTACCGATTCAAAAAGAACATAGCGTGGTACAGTCCGAAACCCTGAAGAAGCTAGTACAGCCCTTCATTCTCCGGCGGGTGAAGACCGACAAAACTATTATCAAAGACTTGCCAGATAAAGTTGAACAAAAGCAGTATTGTAATCTCACCAAAGAACAAGCTTCGCTCTATGAGGCCATTGTCAAAGATGTAGTTAAACAGCTCGAAGAAGTAGAAGGTATTCAACGCAAAGGTTTGATGCTATCAACTATGATGAAACTGAAGCAAATTTGTAATCATCCCCGTCAATTTCTGCAAGATAATAGTGAATTCACGGCTGCCCGCTCCCATAAACTCCAGCGATTAGATGAAATGGTGGAAGAAATTACTGCTGAGGGGCAGAGCTTGTTGATTTTTACGCAATTTACTGAAATTGGTGAGGCACTACAGCAATATCTTAAGCAGGTTTTGGGTTATCAGACCTATTACCTCCATGGTGGTACATCACGGAACAAACGCGAAAAGATGATCACGGAGTTTCAAGATCCTGAGACAGAGCCAGCGGCTTTTGTATTGTCTCTCAAAGCTGGTGGGGTGGGGATTACTTTGACCAAGGCCAATCATGTTTTCCATTTCGATCGCTGGTGGAATCCGGCAGTAGAAGATCAGGCAACCGATCGAGCTTTTAGAATTGGCCAAAAGAACAATGTGTTTGTACATAAGTTTGTCACTCTAGGCACCTTAGAAGAAGGCATTGATCAAATGATTGAAGACAAGAAAAAAATTGCTAATTCGATCGTGGGAGCTGATGAGTCTTGGCTTACGGAGCTAGATAATGAAAGCTTTAAGAAGTTGATCACTTTAAATAAACAAACAGTTTTATAAACAGGAGCAAAATCATGGCACAGTTTAGCAGAACCTGGTGGGGTAAACGATTTATTGAGGCTTTAGAAAAATTCACCGATTCAGGGCGACTAGGGCGAGGACGAGCCTATGCCAATAATGGCAAGGTCAAAGAGCATCAAATTAAAGATGGCAAGGTCACAGCCAAAGTGCGGGGTTCGATCAATGCTTATTTTGGTGTGACTAAAGAACCAACTTATAATGTGTCGATCGAAATCAAAACAATTTCAGCGGCGGATTGGTCTAAAATTATCGCTAAGCTGGGTACTAAGGCCAGTGCGATCTCTAAATTACTGTTGGGCGAAGTGCCCGATAATATTGAAGCAATTTTTAGCGAAATGAATGCTCATTTGTTGCCCCATAACCGCCAAGATTTTCAGACCAAATGCTCTTGCCCAGATTACAGTAATCCTTGTAAACATATCGCGGGAGTGTATTATTTGGTGGCAGCGCAGTTAGACCAAGATCCTTTTTTGCTCTTTGAGCTGCGGGGGATATCCCGATCGAAGTTGCAAGAAGAATTAGCTAAATCGACTTTGGGCAAGGCTTTGTCTGCTTCTTTAGCAGAAGGGGAGTTGCCGATCGATGCCCAGGACTCTTACTACACCAAACCACGTAAAATAGCTATAGATCTACCCCTGACGCCTAGAGATTTTTGGCAGGGCAAAAAGAGATTGCCGCAAACGGTGGATCTAGGAGAAATGGCTACTATTCCAGCGGTGGTAGTGAAAAAGGGCGGAGATTTCCCGGCTTTTTGGACGCAGGATCAATCTTTCTTGGGGGTGATGGAGGAGTTGTACGATCGGGTAAGAAAAAAGTCAACGTAACTTAAAGCAAGGATAGTGCAGAATTGGCTGGACTTTGACTGATCACGTTTACATTAGGATCGAGAGCATCACCTCTGTTGTAAATATAGTCCAAAGCACCTTGGCTACCTTGCAGATGTGCCTGCAAAAATAGCGCACTCCAACGAGAGATTGTCTCTATGCCGATCGATTGGTCTAGTATTGATCGGCTAGGTTCACGCACCAGATTATCTTGGTTGGTAATACCATAGTGATTAGCACCATCTACTGTAATCAACGCCTTCGAAGAATTGAAAATTTGATCATAGGTTTTTTGGGTAGAGAAAGGTTGAACTACGCCATCCCGATCGCCCACAATTAAGCCAGTGACAACATCTTTATTGTTGATTGCCGGAAAGACATTGGTGACAGGATCTTTGAAATTAGCGCCATAATAGATCCCGGCCATCAGTTCGGGTGGCGGAGTGTAGTCTTCAGAGCAAATCCCCGAAATACAGACTGTAGTTTAGACTATTTATCGTCATTTGAGTCACATAGAAATATTACACAAGTGGTCAGACTTGAAGCTTGACCACTTGTGGTGGAAGCTGGGAATTACAACCAACACAGCGCC
>JANOXZ010000227.1:0-5595 GCA_031418695.1 Synechococcales cyanobacterium VAR_35_metabat_10 | reverse complement strand
TACATGGATATAATCACGGATGCCAGTACCATCGTGGGTCTCAAAATCGGTACCAAAAATACTGACGGCGGAGCTACGACCTAAGGCCGCATTACAGGTAGCTTTAATCAGGTGACTGGCCTTGGGATTATTTTGTCCTAATTCTCCTTCCATATCAGCTCCAGCCACGTTGAAATAGCGCAGAATCACATGCTTCATGCCACTGGCAGCACTGTAGTCCTGAATCATCTGTTCGCTCATTAGCTTGGAGCTACCATAAGGATTGAGTGGCTGAGGAAAAGTCGTTTCAGTGATGTGTGTTTCTGCGGGCTGACCGTACACTGCGGCTGTACTAGAAAAAACTAACTTCTTCACTCCAAATCGTTGACATTGGCGCAACAAATTTAGCGTATTTATTGTATTATTGCTGTAGTAAGCCAAAGGATCCGTTACCGATTCTGGTACTGAAATACTGGCGGCGAAGTGCAATACTGCATCAAAATTATGTTCAGCAAAAGTAGCTGCCAAAAGGTTGGTATCTTCTAAACTACCTACCACTAATTTTCCGTAGGTAACCGCCTCCGAAATGCCTGTAGAAAGATTGTCGTAAACAACTACATCGTAACCAGCTTGTCCTAGTTGCTTGACTGTGTGGGAACCAATGTAGCCCGCACCACCGGTTACCAAAATCTTTGCGCTCATGTTACTCAATTCTCCTGCTATGGTTCTTAGTTTTTGTTAAACTCGTTTACTCATATTGAATCGGCAAAAAGTTGATTTTGTATCCGATTTAACACTTGATTCCACCAGTCTATTTATCAACTATTGGGAACGGAGTGAAGCAGATCACAGCATTCCTTAGTAGCAATCATTTGAGTAATTTAGCTTAGGCCATTTAACTCTTATTTTTCTCTCCGAAATAATAATTGCCTTGGAGACAGGGGGCACGCTAGGCTAATACTGAGTTTAGATCGATCAGCTACTTAAAGATAATTTTATAGCAGCGGTGGATCTATGTAATATTTTTTCGGGAGCATATTATGATCGAAATCACTCCAGCGGCTACGACAGAAGTGATCAGAATGATGTCTTTAGGGCCAGTTGATACCAATTTGTATCTCACTCTGGGTACTGGCACCTGTGAGCAATTCTACTATCAGCTCTCACTGACGACTGTGACCAATAGCACTGATTTGACTATGCAAATAGGTGATTTCAAAGTATCGATCGACTCTCAGTACCGTCAATATCTAGAAAATATTCAAATCGATTTTTCTCAAGACCTGATGGGTGGGGGATTCCGTTTCCAAAATCCCCAAGCCACCAAAGTCTGCGACTGCGGCAACGCCTTTAGCACTTAAGAATCTAGTAACTCCTGGACATCTAAAATATCTTGGCGCTTACTGCCATCATTTTTAATTCCATCGTGTTTAGATTGGCTCAACAGCTTCGCTGACTCCGCATTTTCTTGACCTTCGATCTTTTGTTCGACCAATAGACCCATCAAACTATCCATCACTCCGCTGTTACTACCGCCACCGTTACCAGTGATCGAAACATTGGGCACAATTTTGATGTTGCCATCCCGTACTCGATCCATCATTTGCAGTGCCGCATAGGCTTGATTACCCAACACCTCTACACCTTCTTCGTAGGCATGAGCAGTAGCTTCGCCGATTTGACGAATTTCAGAGGCTTTGGCTGTAGCCAATTGCTCGATTTCAGAGGCTTCTCCAGATGCTCGGTTTGCACGAGCATCTGCCTGCATCCGAGAAATATGCACACCTTGTTCAGCACTGACTAACTGAGTCTGAATATTAGCCAAGGTGCTTTCTCTAACTAACTCTTGGCGTTGACGTTCGGCAAGGCGTTCTGCACCATAGGTTTTTTCTAGCTCTTGGGCAATCTTGCGATCGGTCAAAGTTTTCATCAGCTCAACAGGCGGTACAATTTGGCCGATCAAAGTATCCACGGCCTGCACATCGTAAGCACGCAGGGCTTGACGGACATATTCGGCAGCCTCGGCCTGACGCTGTTCTCGATCGATCAAAAAATCTAACACAGTATATTCTTGTGCTGAGTTTCGGAAATAGTTAGCGACGATCGGGCGCAGCACTTGGTCTACCAAGTTTTGCATCGAACCCAAGCGAGAAATCACTTTTGCGGCATCGCTAGCACCAATATGAATGATCTGAAACACTTCCATTTGGTAAGAAAAACCATCCATAGAAAGGAGTTCTAGAGTCTGCAAATCGTGGTCATAGCCATGTTCATCCAAAATGCGACTGGTGAAGTTCAAGATGATGTTGGTGGTGGGCACCAACTCCATCTTCATAATTTTGTCGTTAATCGGGTGCATCCCCGGATGCAGTGGGTCAATCCAAACTCCCTTATCACCTTTTTTCACCAAGTTGCCATGGGCAAAAGATTCACCGCTGAGATCTTTGCTAGAGTGACCAATAAAGGAAATAATCACGCCTACGAAACCGATCGGTACTTCTTGCATGGGCACTGATCGCACATTTACAAACCAAGGATTCAAATTCCAAGAACCCGAGAGCAACACTTGTTCTTGTAAACCCCGTCGCCCACCGTTTTCCAGAAAAGCCTTGGCACGCTGAAAGCTATTGTTTTTAGGAATAATCACGCCAGCAATTTCCCCTTGATCTAAAGCTTCGCCATCCAAAGTAGTCACAATTCCCACTTTGTCGTCAGGGATCCGGGTCACTTCCAACTGTCTACTAGTCATGCCATAGCGATCAGCATTATGAGTAGTGACAATTTCAAAGAGAGCAGTGTTAATCCGATAAACTCCGGTGGTCAAAATACTTAACTGCCGCCCTTTTTCACCACCATTGACCAAAAATTCTCGAGCATCTTGGAAGTTTTCACTATCTACTTCGCTGCCCAAAATCCTTTCGGTGGGGATCGATCGACCATCTTTGGCAATTACTAACCCAATTTGTTCTTGGGAAATAACCACCACACTATCTTTATTAATTTGATATTGCCAAGGGAAATAACCAAAGTGCCAACCCGGAGACAAAGTATCTGCCTGGATACCGGCTTCTCCATTGATCGCCACTAGTTGATTGGGTCGTAATCGTCTAGTGCCAAATTTCTTTTTGACGATACCTACTTCCATTTCTTTAATCGAGATAAATCCTAAGCAAGTTGGACCAAAGAAAAGTAAAAATGCCCCCGCCCCCAAAACAGTAAAGCCAAATGTCCAGTTAAAAGGGCTACTGTCCGAGCTAGTGAATCCATTATTGGTCAAAGATTGTTGAGCCGTTGCCGATTGGGTGGTGGCACAAGATGTACCCACAACTAAACCAGCTACCATCCCAGACCACGCTACCCGCCAGAAAAGTTTTTGCATATTGATTCAGCTTTTTTCAGGTTATGCAAATTTAATGGGCTGAGTGTAGGGGATTATGCAGACCAATTTCCAAGTCTCTGGAATTTCTCCACATATCCTTGTAGCCGGAGTTAGACTGAAGCAGTCATTTCAGATCTGCTACCCAGAAATCTATTCTGTCTGGGTCGCCTCTGAAATTTGGTAGTTGCGACTCACACAACCGTTTACTACCCGTAAGAACTAATTACCATGTCTAATAATATTTCTCGATCGATTGCCTACATTAGTCTTGCAGTCCTAATCGGCAGCCTTGCCGCCTGTGAGTCTAGTCCTGGTTCTCGGCAAGCCACTAAAGATGTGGCTTCAGCACCAGCAAGTGCGCCCCAAAATGCTGCTGCTGAAAACTCCATGGATAAAGCTTCAACAAAAGACTCACCACCCGAAGCAGTACCCGAAACCGGCAGCGAAACTTACAAAGGAGTCGCCGACAATCAGTTTTATGCCGCCAAAGCAGATCCACTTTCGACCTTCTCGATCGATGTAGATACTGCTAGCTATAGCAACCTACGCCGCTTTGTGAATAATGGAAAGTTGCCCCCCAAAGATGCAGTGCGCATCGAAGAAATGGTGAATTATTTTCCCTATAACTATCCTCAACCCACTGGTAACAAGCCTTTTTCTATTAACACCGAAGTAGCTGATGCCCCTTGGCATCCACAGCATAAGCTAGTCCAGATTGGCTTACAAGGCAAAAAGATTGGAATGGAACAGTTGCCACCAAATAACTTAGTCTTTCTGCTAGATGTTTCTGGCTCGATGAATGAACCGAATAAGCTGCCCTTGCTTAAAGCTTCGCTGAAATTATTGATTAACGAACTTCGTCCCCAAGATAAGGTGGCGATCGTGGTTTATGCCGGTAATGCTGGACTAGTTTTGCCTTCTACCTCTGCCAAAGACAAAAGCAAAATCATTGCTGCTCTAGATAAACTAGAATCGGGTGGCTCTACCGCTGGTGGCGAGGGCATTATCCAAGCCTACAAAGTAGCCCGTGATAATTTTATCAAAGATGGAAATAACCGAGTTATTTTAGCCACCGATGGCGATTTCAATGTTGGCCCCAGTAGTGATGATGAATTGGTTAAACTCATCGAAAAAGAGCGGGGAAGTGGGGTATTTCTTTCTGTCCTAGGTTTGGGCATGGGCAATCTCAAAGATGGCAAAATGGAGCAGTTGGCCGATAAAGGCAATGGTAACTATGCTTACATAGATAGCTTAGCTGAAGCCAAGAAAGTGCTGGTTAAGGAATTTGGTGGTACGCTAACCACGATCGCCAAAGATGTCAAAGTTCAGGTGGAGTTCAATCCTAACTTCGTGCAGGGCTATCGTCTAATTGGTTATGAAAATCGTGTGTTGGCTAACAGCGATTTCAAAAATGATAAAAAAGATGCCGGTGAGCTGGGTGCTGGACATGCTGTCACTGCTCTATATGAGGTGATTCCGGTTGGGGTTAAAACCGATTTTAAATTTGCTCAAACTAATGCAACTGACGTGGACAAACCCACGAAGTTGACCGCTGATGCGGTAGGGCAGGTGAATCTACGCTATAAAGCACCACAGGCTAATGAGTCTCAGCTTTTGAGCAGCACTATTGGTCAACAGACCAAAGCGGGTGCCTCGGAGAATCTGAAGTTTGCGGCTGCTGTTGCTGCCTATGGAATGAATTTGCGTAATTCGCCTTTCAAGGGCAACAGTAGTTATAGCAGTGTTTTGGAATTGGCTAATCAGGCTAAAGGTGCTGATTTGGATGGCTATCGAGCAGAGTTTATTCGCTTGGTAGAAAGCAGTAAGAAAATAGCGAAATCTTAGGATAGCTGCTTCGCTGGGGATTGGGAGTCTTATGGTTTCATTGAAGAATCCCAATCCCCTCTCCCACCTTGAATTGTTACTATTCCATCTTTCATAAATTATATTAGATTAAAATATGAATAATCAAGCACTAGATCTATCGCCCCAAGGATATCAAGTCGATCGGATCCTCGGTCAAAATGTCCACGGAGGCCGAGTCACCTATTTAGCCCAAGATCTGAATGCTGAAATCCCAGTAGTAGTTAAGCAATTTCAGTTTGCAGGCAATACTTGGGGCAACTACGATGCCTATCAACGAGAAGTGGATATTTTACAGCAGCTAGATCATCCCCGTATCCCCAAATATTTGACTTCGTGGGAAACCCCTAGTGGTTTTTGCTTGGTGCAGGAAT
>JANOXZ010000226.1:0-3831 GCA_031418695.1 Synechococcales cyanobacterium VAR_35_metabat_10 | reverse complement strand
CAGCGTCAGTGTTAGCCCCGACGGCCAAGAATTAAGCGTTTTATTTGATAAATTCATTGCCTTGGGTAACAATGCCAGCCAGAGCCGCAAAAGTTGCAACATGAGCATTCCTATTCAAGTTCCCCAGGGCTTCCAAATTTCCTTGTACGACGCTGATTATCGCGGCTACGTGGCTCCTTATACCAAAGCTTCACTACGTGCCGAATATTTCTTTGCTGGCAATAAAGGCCCAGTTTTTCAAAGAAACTTCAATGGTGAAGCAAACTACAGTGTCCGGGATAAATTAGCCACCGTAGCGAATGTTTGGTCAGCCTGTGGTGACAGCGTAAATATGCGAGTCAATGCCTCCATGAGCGCACGCGGTCAGGGCATGGCCACCGTAGATTCCTTCGATTTATCTCATCGCGGTTTGGTCTATCACATTAAGTACCGTGCTTGCCGCTAATCAGATTTAATTTGGGGTTGTTCGATGCCGGGAGATAGATTCTATCTCCCGGTTATTTATTGCACTAGAAGCGATCGAGCTTCACCGCAAAATCCAGGCAAAAAGCTTCGGATTGATGTTGACTTAAACAGAATCGAACAAAGAGCCGAGGACAACGCCCGGAAATTTCGCAGACTAAATCAGCGCATCATGCACGGAGAAGGTGGCACCGAAGAAAACCCAGATGGAGAATAGCATTTGGCTAAGCAATCAAACTACGACTTTATTTAAAGCCCATAACTTGCTAGACTGATACAGCAGTTCTGCATCAATGCCCATGACTTCCACCACCCCCCAACTGCTGATTATCGACGGTCACTCCTTGGCTTTTCGCGCCTTCCACGCCCATGCCAAAAAAGACGGCGGCTTGAAGACAGCCACCGGTATTCCCACCAGCATTTGTTTTGGGTTCCTCAAGTCTTTACTAGAAGTCATTACTAGTCAACAGCCCCAACATTTGGCTGTAGCCTTCGATTTAGCCGCACCCACCTTTCGCCACGAAGCTGATATCAATTACAAAGCTGATCGAGTAGAAACCCCCGAAGACTTCATTATCGATATAAAAAACCTCTATCGATTACTTGCTGTCCTAAAAATTTCGATGATCACCGCCCCCGGTTATGAAGCCGATGATGTATTGGGAACTTTGGCGACTCAAGCCAGCTCCGCCGGCTATCAGGTCAAGATTCTCTCTGGTGATCGAGATTTATTTCAGCTAGTCAACGATGCCGGAAAAGTCAGCGTCCTGTATCTCTCTAGCAACCCCTACCAACGCAGCAGCGGCAGCTTTCGAGATTTTGACGAAGCCGCAGTCATGGAAAAAATGTCGGTGCGTCCCGACCAAATTATTGATTACAAAGCCCTCTGTGGCGACAAATCAGACTGTATTCCCGGCGTAAAAGGCATTGGCGACAAAACCGCCATAGATTTATTAAAGCAGTTTGATACCTTAGCTGGGGTTTATGAATCGATCGAAAAAGTCCCGGGAGCCAAGCAAGTCAAACTCAAAGAAGGCCGAGAAGATGCCATTCACTCCCAATTTCTCGCCAAAATCATCACCGATATCCCCTTGGGAGTCGAGATCGCCAGCACCACCATGCAGGGCTTCGATATCAACGAAGTGATGCCGATTTTACGGGAACTAGAACTGCAAAGATTCCTAAAAACGATCGATAGCATCCATCAAACTTTGGGCGGTGAACCAGAGCCTGAAAGTGACCAAGACCTATGGTTTTTCGATGAAGGTGCGCCAGTCTCTACAATACAATCCCTCACCCTATCAGTCCGCATCATCCAAACCGTAGAGCAACTAACCAAGCTAGTCACAATCTTAGATAAACAACGTGACCTACCAGTAGCTTGGGACACCGAAACTACAGCATTAATCGCCAGAGATGCCCAACTAGTCGGTATTGGCTGCTGCTGGGGTAATGACATCGCCGATGTGGCCTATATTCCTCTCTTACATACCAGTGGAGAAACATTGGATCTAGAGGTAGTCTGGCAGCACCTACGACCAATCTTGGAAAGCCAAAATCATCCCAAAGTGCTGCAAAATGCCAAGTTTGATCGATTAATCCTACGGCATCAAGGCATCGAGTTAGCAGGAGTAGTCGCCGATACTATGCTGATGAGCTACGCCCTCGATCCAGATCAAACTCACAATCTCACCGATCTAGCTAGACGCTATCTGAGCATTGAATCCACTAGCTATGCCGACCTAGTTTCCAAAGGTCAAACGATCAGCGATGTCGCCATTTCAGCAGTTGCTCAGTACTGTGGCATGGATGTGTATGCTACCCGAGGGGTGTATTTAGAACTCCTGGCCGAGCTAACTGCTGAACCAACTCTGTTGAATTTATGGAGATCGATCGAACAACCACTAGAACCAGTCCTCGCCGACATGGAAGATCTAGGCATACGCATTGATGTAGATTACTTGGCCGAGCTATCAGCACAATTACAGGGAACCCTAGCCACCATTGAAGAAGACGCTTACCAAGCAGCCGACGGCACCTTTAACTTGGCTTCGCCTAAGCAAATGGCTGAATTGTTGTTCGATCAGCTAGCCTTACCCACCAAAGGTATCCGCAAAACCAAAACTGGCTACTCCACCGATGTAAACACCCTAGAAAAGCTCCAAGGTCAACATCCAGTAGTCGATCTCATTCTGCAGCATCGCACTCTCTCTAAACTTAAATCCACTTACACAGATGCTTTACCAAAATTAGTCCAATCCCAAACTGGCCGAGTACACACCGATTTCAATCAAGCCGTCACCAGCACCGGACGACTATCTTCATCAGATCCAAATCTCCAAAATATTCCCATCCGTACCGATTTTAGTCGGCAGCTCCGCAAAGCATTCATTCCTCAAGAAGGCTGGATCCTAGTCACTGCCGACTACTCCCAAATTGAACTACGAATCTTGGCGCATCTGAGTCAGGAGCCAGTATTATTAGATGCTTACCAAACCAAACAAGATATTCATACAATCACAGCCAAACTATTATTTGAAAAAGAAAAAATTGATAGTGAAGAACGACGGCTAGGTAAAATCATTAACTTTGGCGTAATCTATGGCATGGGTGCTGGCAAGTTCTCCCGAGAAGCTAGCTTACCAGTGACAGTAGGAAAAGATTTTATCGAAAAATACTATCAACGATATCCAGGTATTTTCCGTTATTTGGAGCGGGTGAAAAAGCAAGCTATCTCCCAAGGTTTCGTGGAAACTATTTGTGGACGGCGACGCAATTTTCAGTTTGAAAGTGGAAGATTAAGGAAATTGAAAGGGGTGCCGATCGAAGAGATCCACTTAGATACTTTGGGCAACCTAGGTCTCAATGATTCCAGCGCTCTCCGCCAAGCTGCAAACGCCCCAATTCAAGGTTCTAGCGCCGATATCATCAAACTTGCTATGGTAGAATTGCACAAAATATTGCCTCAATATCAAGCGAAAATGCTCTTACAGGTACATGATGAATTAATCTTTGAAATGCCAGAATCCGAGTATTCAATTCTTCAACCTTTAATTGCCCGAACTATGGAAAATGCCGTAGAGTTGGCAGTTCCATTGGTAGTAGAAATGGGTAAGGGATCTAACTGGATGGCAGCCAAGTAACCTAATAATTATAATTCGTAATTTGGCGTTGCTATCAGCAACACCCATAATTTAAAGCCGCAACAAAAAGCCCTTAGATATTTATTATCTAAGGGCTTTTCGCTTTTCAATATTAAGCCTGGCAGTGAGCTATTTTCACAGGGGGCTACCCCCCAACTATCGTCGCCGCTGTAGCGTTTCACTTCTGAGTTCGGGATGGATCAGAGTGGGTCCACTACGCCATTAC
>JANOXZ010000225.1:0-11794 GCA_031418695.1 Synechococcales cyanobacterium VAR_35_metabat_10 | reverse complement strand
ACTTGTTGCAAAAAGGCTCGGAACTCCTTCTATCAGTTGCTTTTTCCATAATGTTATCTGGGTAGGATGCACCTCCGATTCGGAAGCTATTTCGTTGATTGTTTTCAATCCCTTAACTGCTTCTATGGCAATTTTGGCCTTGAATTCTGCACTGTGTTTTTTTCGCTGCATTGTTTAAATTCTCCAGACGATCGTTGTGGTGATGTTTGGCAGACTTTCTATCTTAACCTCTTGTCCGATTTATAGGGATCATTATAATATAAAGACTTATCTTTAATATTGAGTAGCTCATCAGCCACATATTTGTGCTCATTTATATCACTATTTTGTTTTTGTAGCCTGGGATCATACAATTCATCTCTCAAGTAATTTCTGGATATACAGAATGCTGCATAGTAAGCACGGCTGACAGAGGATCTTAGATTAGCCTCTGGTTGATTTATTTTTGTGATATTTGACAGCTCACTTAAATTCTTGATTCCGGCTAAATCCAGTGATAGTTCAAAGTAGTTAATCCAGCTAAACCTATTGAAATTCGACATGTACAAGGATATCGTTTGGAATGTTGTGCTGTAAAAGTTCTTCGTCTAAGCCTGATAATTTGCTTAGTGCTATAGATGAACCCAGATTAGTCTTGATAATAACTAACAACTTGTCTGAAATGTGATACTCAGGATCTTTGATGATTGTAAGATGAAGTTTATCATTGGTAAAATGCGAAGAAGTAACTTCAATCAACTTAAATATAACACTCACTAAATCTGGCTGTTCTTGCAATAGAATAAGCGCCTTTGAATCAATATCAAGTGGATACAAGCTTGTTAATTGAGAAATCAAATCCTTGCAGGTTAGAGTCTGTGTCATAATTTTTGCTCTTACTATCATTAGTGGACTGAGATATCCGTCGTTCAAGATGCTATTAGACAAGCCGTTTCCATTATACCAAGGAATCCCTAACGATTTGGAGCAATGAGATTGATTTGACAGAGCCAACATCTTAAGAGAGAACCCAGCTTCTACCCAGCCAAAATGCAGCAAACCAGGAAATTGTTCGCCCGCTCCAACTTCCTGGGTAAAATAGAGGCGATAGAATTCGATCGGTGCTCTGCTCACCGTTACAACATGCAAGAAGTCGCGGGCATCGACCTTGGTGGCACCAACATCAAAATCGGGCGCTTTGACAGAGAAGGGAACTGCATTAAACATTTCAGTATTCCCACGCCCCAGCCTTCTACTCCTGAAGCAGTTCTGGAGGCCATCTGGCGCGGATTAGGCCAGATTGTCAGCAGCTTTGATAAATTACAGGCGATCGGCATTTGTACTCCTGGCCCCGCCGACTCTAGCGGTCGAGTCGCCCGCCTTGCCATTAACCTGGAAGGTTGGAAAGATATTCCAGTCGCTGGATTTCTGCAAGATCGCACCAAGCTCCCAGTGATAGTTGCCAATGATGGGAACTGTGCTGGACTGGGGGAAGCCTGGTTGGGTGCGGGGCGTGGTTATCGAAATATAATTATGCTGACGCTGGGCACTGGTGTCGGTGGTGCAATTTTGCTCGATGGGAAGCTCTATACCGGGAGTCATGGAGCCGGTGGTGAACTAGGGCTGATTAATCTTGCCGCTGATGGTCCAGAGTGTAACAGTGGGAATCGCGGATCTTTAGAACAACATATTTCTGCTTTGGCAGTGTTACGAGAAACCGGAAAAGAACCGGCTGAATGGGGTGCTTTGGCTGCCGCTGGTGAACCCCAGGCACTGGAGTTTTGGCGGAAGTATGGACATTATTTAGGTCTGGGGCTAACTAGCTTGGTTTATGTCCTTACGCCGGAGTTGGTTATTTTAGGTGGTGGGATTGCGGCTAGTAGTCGGTTCTTTTTGCCTGCGGCGGAAAAAGAGATTACCGATCGAGTTTTATTGCCATCTCGCCAAGATCTAAAGATAGTTACGGCGGAGTTGGGTAATCGATCGGGGATGTTGGGGGCTGCCAAGTTGGCTTGGCAGATGTTAGGGAAGCAAAATTAGCCTATGGCATTTGCATGGGGATAGTGCCAGCTTCGGGGAGATAGCTGCGATAGCGGCCACAGTCGGCAAATACCATCATCATTTCTAGGGCGAAGGTTGGCTCGATGTCTAGGTCATCCCAGGGGATGGCGATTTCTAGGCAGGTATCCCAGGCAGCTTTGGCGTTACAGGGGCGTGGTTCCCAGCGATCGTACTCGGTGGCTTCTTGCAGCCAGCAATTCATGGTTTGCAGATCGACCTGGATGCGGTGATGGAAGCGATAGTTCATTGGCTCCGATCGAGGCAATTCAGCCAAAGGTAATAAACTGTTGTGCATAGTTTGATTGCTGTAGAACCACACAATATTCAGTTCAGCGGGGATATCGACTCCGGGTTTGGTGCCCTGTTTGAAATCTACTCGCAGATATAAATTGCGGTGGTCGGCTCCATAGTAAATTCGCTGGGTGATGCTACTTTGGTGCATCGTGCCCCTGGCTCCCCCGATTTCCATTTTGCCCGCCATGTTCCAATCTTGCTCATCGCCGCGACCGTTGATGACGGGATGAATGAAGCCTTCTGGACGATACTCACTGCGGCGTTGGTGGCTTTCTACATATTGATATAAGTTGCTGGGTACCGGCTCGTTCAAAGATTGATAGAGAGCCACCAAATGTTCACGGAAAAGTTGGTCGAACATGGCATCTTGGTTAGAAGAGTGACCTTCACCAAACCACCAGAACCAGTCAGATCCTTCCGCAGCATATAGCGCCTCCCAGGCATCTGGATTGGCTTCGGGTGTAGCTTCAGGATGATTGGCCAAAGTCTGACGAGCCGCAGTCAACAGATCCCAAGCGCGGTTTTTCACTGGATCGCCGATCCAAGTAGTTAAGCTGCCATCGACCCAAGAGCCGGTATGTATCTTGTGGCTAGGAATCTCAGCAGTGGGAGGATGTTTTTCGATAAATTCACTGACTGTCACCAGTGAGAAGCGCGGGTCATCGCTAAAGGTCTGATAGAGATTTTCTAAGAAAGGCTTACCATCTAAGTGGTAATGCTCCCAACAGTTTTCGCCATCCAAGGCGATCGTCACCAACCAAGGCTTATCTAACTCGGGCTGATCTTTAGCCAAAGAATTACGGATTGCTCCTAGATGACCGATCAAATTATTAGTGGCATCAGTAGGCGACATACCACTGTAGGTAAAACCAATTAGATCGGACAAGCGGTGATCTCTAAAGACCATTGCCAAGTCGCCATTGGGAGTAGAGAGCTTATAGGGCTGATAGAGTTTTTCGGGATCTAAAACATTGCCATCTTTATCGCGATGGAAAAAGTGATTGATCGAGCTACCCAAAATTGCTTCATCCGAACACAGCCACTTAAAGCCCTGCTCTGCCACATAAGGCAAAATCGCCGGACTGACGGCTTGCTCCGAAGGCCATAGACCTCGGGGAGTACGACCAAATCGATCGGTGTAAATATCCCAAGCTTTACCCAAATGGCGGGGAATATCTTCTGCCCAGCTAAACTGCTGCTGGGGCAAGTTCATATTTGGCACCGCCACTCTACCCACATTGGTA
The DNA here is from genome assembly GCA_031418695.1 of Synechococcales cyanobacterium VAR_35_metabat_10. Classification (GTDB taxonomy): domain Bacteria; phylum Cyanobacteriota; class Cyanobacteriia; order Cyanobacteriales; family Chamaesiphonaceae; genus JAAFHZ01. The sequence goes on along the minus strand of JANOXZ010000225.1, from coordinate 8,216 downwards.
TCAGCCAACAGAGGCAAAATCGGGTGAGAGTAAGGAGTGGTGGTGACTTCTAACTGGCCAGTTTCCTGCATTTTGCGGTGTTGAGGCAAAATTCGACCAATGATCTCACGTTGTTTGGAATAAATGCGCTGCCGATCGCTGAGAGTAAAGCCCCGATCCTGAGCCAACCAAGCCGCAATTTCTGGGTCATCCCAAAACAATGGATCAAACCAAGCTAGGTTGTGCCAAGCCAGTAGGTCACTGTAATCGTGCTCTTGCCAGTTGTCTAGACACCAAGATTCGCCGTTATGCTGACACTGATCGTAGAGTTCCTTGTAACGGGGATGAGGGTCAATCAGGGTGTGGTGATTGCCATCAAAGAAGTGATGGATCGTAAATTGGCGCTGTTGAGTGGTGAGCTTATCAACCGGCATCAAGGCCAGTTCCAAATAAGGATCGAAAGCTGTACCGGCAATATAATCTTCTAACTGCTCGATCAGCGAAGGCACCAAATTAACCGTTTGATGCAGCTTAGGATATTTTTCTAGCAGCAAAATCAGGTCTAAGTAATCTTTGGTGCCATGCAGTCTCACCCATGGCAACCGATATTTACCATCACGGCACTTGTAGAGCGGCTGATGTTGATGCCAAATAAAAGCGATGTATAGAGGATGAGACATAGAGCCAATAGTAGAAGGACTTGCGATACACCAACTTCGCATCAGCTCTACAGGCCGATACTGCTTCTAACAAATGCGCTGGTGCTCGTCTCGTAAATTCTAGTCGCAAATTAGACTTGCAGGAAGGAAAAGTCAATAACTTAATGCCCTCATTGGGATCATAAGAGAGATCAGAGGGCATTAAGAACAAAAATCTTTACACTAGCGTCGCAAACTGCGCGGGTCTAGTGCATCTCTCAGGCCATCCCCTAATAAGTTGAAGGAGAGTACCACCAAGATAATCAGCAGCGCTGGTGGCCACACTAGCCAGGGCTGAAAGGTGAGAATGGAAGTATTGCCACCGATCGACAGCAAGTTGCCCCAAGAAGGATCAGGCTGCTGGATTCCTAAACCAATGAGACTAAGCACCGACTCCGAAATAATAAATTCGGGAATAGCCAAGGTGGTCGCCGTGATCAAGTAAGTCGCAGTTTGAGGCAACACATGGCGGGTAATGATATACAACGGATGCGCGCCCAGAACCTGCGCCGCCTGCACAAATTCTCGTTCTTTCAGCGATAACACTTGTCCCCGGATGACCCGCGCTAATCCTGCCCATCTAATAAAAGAAGTGATCACCACAATCAGTAAAAATCGCTGGGCGCTAGAGATTCCTGGTGGTAATATTGCGGCTAAAGCCACCAACAAGTACAAGGTGGGAATGGTCATCAAAACTTCGGCAATCCGCATCAAAATAGTGTCAGTCCAGCCACCAAAGTAACCCGAGATGCCACCTACTAGCATTCCGAGGGGAAAGGAAATACAGATACCCACCAAGCCCACAAACAAGCTAATCCGACTACCGTAGACCATCCGACTGAACTGATCGCGTCCTTGTTCGTCGGTGCCAAATAAATTAATTCTGCCGGGACCGCTGGTACCAAACAAATGTAGATTCCCATTAATCCCAGGGAAAATCATAATGTCTTTGCTTTTGCCAGTATTCTTACTCGGTTTTACTGCTCCCAATTGGGGCAGGGTAGGAATCTGGATGGTGAATAGCTTGTATGGATCACCAGTGACAAATAAGCGCAGAGGCGAAGGCTGCTTTTTATCGATCTTTAACTCTCGATCACCCGTATTGATGTCTGTCGGCCCTTGAGTAATGGGATAGACATGAGGCCCTAAAAACACGCCTTCGGGACTATTAAAGTGAATGGCAGTAGGCGGCAGCAGCGAGCCATCTTTCTGAGAGTCGTAGGGGCTATAAGGAGCAACAAATTCTGCCCCGATCGCGATCGTATAAAGCAATATTAAAATAATGCCGCCCAGTCGTGCCAGGTTGTTCGTCTTAAGCTGCTGCCACCAATTCATAGATATCTACTGTGAAGTCGTTGCAGTCCATTCTAGCTCAGCATCAGTGATTCGTTGAGCTGATGAGTCAGAAGCCTGATGAATGACCCAACGTTTGCTTTGGGTTTATTGGATTTCAGAGAGATCGATGGCGGTGGGGTTCGGCTCCGCTCACCCACCGGACTTGGAAATCTGTGAAATTTGATTTCACTTGATCCTATGAAAATCAATGACCGGTGGGTGAACGGAGCCGAACCCCACCGGTCATTGCAGCCTAAGCGCGCATTCTCAGCACTGGTTGCACAGCAGCCACTGCTTGTTTAGAATCGTTAAATCCGTTCATGCTCATCTGTTCCTCCGGGCGGGGCTGAATTACTCCGTAGCCGCCGTGATTGCGCTGATAAATGACGTTGATTTCACTGGTTTCGGAGTTGCAGAACATATAAAAGTCGTGGCCAACCATTTGCAGGTGTTCCCAGGCATCCTTTACGCTCATCGGCTGCATACTAAAGTATTTAACTCTGACTACTTCTTCTGGCAATTCTGCTGCCCGATCGCCTACCAAATCAAAATCAATTATTGCCGCATTTGCTTCAGATTCAATCTCGTTATCGAGGCTCTGTTCTTTTAAAGAGTGATGAATTTTTTTGGCAACAAAATTCTTTTCCTTATACTTACGCAACTTCCTCGAAATTTTATCTGCGACTAAATCAATGCTGGCATAGAGAATCTCGGCAGCTTCTTGCACTCTAATCACCGTACCGTTGGCATAAACGGTTACTTCAGCAACTTGTCTTTCGGCAACTTTGGTGTTGCGGTTTACAGACAGATGTACATCTACCTCGGTCGTGAAATTTTCAAAATGACTGACTGCTTTCTCTATTTTCTGATGAACGTATTCGCGGATGGCATCAGTGATCTCGATATTCTTACCGTGGAGTAGTAATTTCATGTGCAAATCTCCCACTATATAACTGAATAAGTTGTCTTTGAAACATGAACTAGTCAAAGCATTCTAATCTACAGCAACAACGGCTACAGAAATCAGCATCTAAAGATAGTAAAAAGCAACCGCAAAAATCTGCTGATCAACAATTCAAATAATTCTAGAAACCAAGAATAGCAGCAGTAAATTGCTATACGCAGATATGATCTGACTGGAACGTATTGAAATAGGTAAAAGGCGATGACAGCTAGGTGCTGCACTGGAATAGTCTAGATAAAAAGCCTTATTCGATCCGGTAATTTGGAGGAACCAAACTACGATTGCTTTTTAGAGATTTACCTAGAACAGAGATAGTAACTGAAGGCTCTAACCTCAACTTTTATTCTGGAAGTTAACCTAAGATTAACACTTTATTTGCCAAGATTGATCGACTGGGGATCACACTTAAAAATAGTTCACAAAGAACATTTTTCACTAAGATCTGTGTAGTGTTCACGATAGTGTTTCCAATCGATCGATGAAGGTAAGTAGGATGGCGCATTGATAACATCGAAATCATCTAGAACCTAGAGGGTGGGCAGTACCCACCCTACAAGAAACTACCCAAACGAGCATCAAACAAGTCTCAAATTACCCTGAAAGCTTACTGAGAGCCAATGCCCACTGCTGACCAATAAACGGCAACAACTGTCGCTCTTGAGCATGGCCTTCTGTAAACACCACCAATAAACTCGCTGGCCGATCGGGCATCACAGCATAACAGGCATCGTGGCGCACCTGAGAAGTCCAACCAGCCTTAGAATAAACCTGACTATTTAAGGGCAAACCAGCCGCCAAAAAGCCTTGCACCTGATTTTCTTCACCAGAGGCAGGTTTTACTTGAGCCAACTTTAAATCTCGCTGCATTAAATCCAGCATAGACTGCGATCGATCGCCGCTCACTGCCACCCCGCCTACTAAGCTATGCAACAAACGACCAGTAGCCGCTGTAGTCAACATATTACGGTTGTTATACAAAGTACCTACAAACTCCCGCTCTCGTCCGTAGGGGCCATCACACCAGGGCTTTTGGTTGACGTTAATTTCTGCTAGCTCTGGCCAGCCCAAAGATTGATAGTAGCGATTCACAATATTGCGTTGGTACTGCCAGGTTTTAAATGGTTCAAGAGGTAAAGCCGGTCCGCTATTAGTACCACTGAGCACATCCACCACCAAACTAGTGGCATCATTACTCGAATCTACCACCATATCTTGCAACGCTCGATCAAGTTCTGCTGAGGGATTAGCCATGCCTTTTTCTAACCATTCTTGGGCAGCGACTAAATAAAACAGCTTGACAATGCTGGCTGGATAAATCCGGCGCTGGTCATGATGGCCAAAGCCTTTAGGTTGATAGCGCCAAAAATCCAGGTAAGATATTGCCCCGCCGGTATGAATGGGAGCGTTGGCATCGTAAACCAACCAAGTTAAGGCTATCTGTTCACTAGAGACACCCGGAAAAGCCTGCTGGGTATTGGCAATAATTTCGGCACCTAATCGATCGACCGGCTCATCACTGATATAAAAACTCATTCCAGATGCTCCAAGCTATTCGTTAGGTTTTGATGGGGTAGAGGGTTCCGATTCTGGCGGAAATTCTTGCTGGATAGAGATCCAAGGTTCTTCACTATCGATCGGATCCAATATTGGATCATCGAATGCTGCTGATAAATCATCAATAATACTATCTGACTCTGACTGCAATGCAGCGGCTTTTTGCTCAGCCGACCAATCAAAATTGGGCATTGGGGGCACCGGCGTTCGCTGATTTTCTGGAATTATTGCGCGACGAAGACTAAGGGTTTCCCAAGTGAACCAACCTAATAAAACAACGCTCAGTGATTGACCTAGCAGCAATCCACCCCCAAGACTCGTACCATTGACCCACAATACCAAGGCGTAAAATAATCCCAATCCACTCCAAAAAATATCTTTGGGGCGATGAATTTCTGGAAACAAAAAAGCGGCAAGATACAGAGCCACACTGCCCGTACCGACTATTACTGAAAGAATGTAAGCCAGCATCACAAGTAAACATCCGAAACGACCGCTTCAACAATAATGCCACCAAAGCGGTTAGGCTTGGTGGCACTTATTTTCTTAGCCTTTAGGCTAACGCACTATTTAGCTTCAGCAGGCTTTTCACCTTCTTTCTTCTCAGCTTCAGGCTTAGCGTCCTTCTTGTCGCCAGCTTTAGCATCAGCAGGCTTATCACCTGGCTTGCCCATAGCACCAGCAGGTTTGGCGTCTTTCTTGTCGCCAGCTTTAGCGTCAGCAGGTTTGTCGCCTGGCTTGCCCATAGCGTCAGCAGGTTTGTCACCTGGTTTGCCCATAGCGTCAGCAGGTTTGGCGTCTTTCTTATCGCCTTCTTTAACAGCAGGAGCTGGTGCAGGTGCTGCGCCTTCAGCAGGCTTGGTTTCAGCGCCGGGAGCAGCCGCAGGTGCGTTAGTAGCAGGAGGAGCAGATTCACAAGCGCCTAGACCAGCACCCAAGGAGAGGGTGGCAACTACCAACAAAGACTTCCAGTTCAAATTCATTTTATTTTCCTCACACTAGGATAATTTGTCTGACCCTTGGGGTCATGTACTTATATTAACACCGTTTGGGTGATAGTGTGGGAATTAATTGACACTTTCTAGGAAAAAATACTTGAATTTTTTGCCGCTGCCACAACTCGCTCTGGCTAACGATATTTTACCCGAAGTGATAAATATCACCTGGGAAACAATCGATTTATTGCGTGATTTTTATCGTCGCCCGCACTTGCAAGTAGTAGATAAGTGTGGAGAACCGCAAACGGAAGCAGACTTGGCAGCCGATCGACATATCTCTAACAGACTCCAAGAAATTTTTGGCAAGAGCTGTGGCTACCTGACCGAAGAAACCTATCAAAAAGAACAAAAAGCCTGTCCTCAAGATTGGGTGTGGATCATTGATCCGATCGATGGCACCAAAGAGTTTGTGAACAAAACTGGTGAGTATGCAGTGCATATCGCCTTGGTGTACCAACAGCGCCCGGTATTAACGGTGGTGGCGCTGCCGGAAACAGAGTTGGTTTATCACGCGGTCAAAGGACATGGGGCTTATCGAATAAAGAGATCTGGTGAGCAAGTGCGGCTGCATGTTGATCGATCGACTGCGATAAATAACGCAATTATCATCGCCAGTCGCAGCCATCGCAGTCCCGCTCTAGAAAAGATCTTGGCAGCTTTGCCCAGCACCAATCAAATCCAAGTGGGCAGTGTGGGTGGCAAAGTAGCCGCTATCGTCGAACATCGCGCCGATATCTATATATCTGTCTCTAGTGACTCGGCTCCCAAAGATTGGGACTTGGCTGCACCGGAGCTAATTTTGACCGAAGCTGGTGGAATTTTTACGAATGCTCAGGGACAAGCCTTGCTCTATAACAAAGACGATGTGAGCCAATGGGGCTGTCTAATTGCTAGTAGTGGCCAGTGGCATTCCGAAATCTGCGCTTATTGCTTAGATAGTTAATGTTAATCTTTGCAAATAAGAATGAAGTTTCCTTGAGAAGCCGCCCTCTGATAGACTGGGATCGCCGTATGTGTTAACAAAAATATCGGGAGATTATATATAAAATGGAAAATTCTTTAGGTTTAGAAATTATTGAAGTTGTAGAACAGGCAGCGATCGCTTCTGCTCGTTTGATGGGTAAAGGCGACAAGAACGAAGCCGATCGGGTAGCAGTTGAAGCTATGCGCGAACGGATGAACAAGATTTACATGCGTGGACGCATCGTAATTGGTGAAGGTGAACGTGATGACGCACCGATGCTGTACATCGGTGAAGAAGTAGGTATTTGTTCACAACCAAACGGCAAAGATCTTTGTAACCCAGATGAGTTAATCGAAATCGACATCGCGGTAGATCCTTGCGAAGGTACTAACCTTTGTGCTTATGGTCAACCTGGTTCGATGGCTGTATTGGCTATTTCGGAGAAAGGTGGCTTGTTTGCAGCTCCTGACTTTTACATGAAGAAATTGGCTGCGCCTCCAGCCGCTAAGGGCAAGGTAGATATCAGCAAGTCTGCTACCGAAAACCTGAAGATTTTGTCGGAATGCCTCGATCGCAGTATTGATGAGCTAGTAGTAGTAGTCATGAAGCGCGAGCGCCACAATGACTTGATCAAAGAAATTCGGGAAGCTGGCGCAAGGGTTGCTTTAATTAGCGACGGTGACGTAGGTGCTGCAATTAACTGTGGTTTCTCTGGTACCAACATCCACGCTTTGATGGGTATCGGTGCTGCTCCTGAAGGTGTTATTTCTGCAGCGGCTCTCCGTTGTATGGATGCTCACTTCCAAGGTCAGCTTATTTATGATCCAGCAGTTGTGAAGACTGGTTTAATCGGCGAAAGCAAAGAAAAGAACATCGAACGTTTACTTTCGATGAATATTACTGACCCTGACAAGATCTACACTGCTGAAGAATTGGCATGTGGCGAAAATGTTATTTTTGCTGGTTGCGGTATTACTGCTGGCAACTTGATGAACGGTGTCCGTTTCTTCAAGGGTGGAGCCAGAACTGAGTCTTTGGTTATCTCTAGCCAATCTAAGACTGCTCGCTTTGTAGATACTGTCCACATGACTGGTAAGCCGAAGTCTGTTCAAGTTCGTTAATTTATCTTGGCAGCAGATCACTGATGAAAGTCGTTGGTTAGGTTTTAATTTAATCTAGTTTTAATTTAACCCGGCCAATTGCAAAGCCTTTGATTTCTGTTATTTTCCTATATTTCCTTCTGTTGTAAGTGACAGAAGGTTTTTTATAGTTAAATTTATTATTTGTCATGATAATAGTTTTCTGAAATTTCTGGGTGTCCGATCGCTCCATAGTTATAATTGTTTGTTGAGTTCAGACGACAGAGCAGCAGAATAAGACACTACTGGAGCACCTAGTGTCTGAGTAAATCGTGTTGAGTAGGTAGAAGTAAGCGATCGGAAATGTATCGTAACAGGTAACATAAAGGCGCTGCCTCTGAACGATTTAAATTTTATGGAATATTACATTGCCCCCAGCTTTTTAGACAAACTCTCAGTTCACATCACCAAAAACTACTTAGATTTGCCAGGAGTAAAAGTACCGCTGATTTTGGGGGTGCATGGACGCAAAGGCGAAGGCAAGACATTTCAGTGCGAGCTGGTCTATCAGCGTATGGGCATCGAAACCGTTCATATCAGCGCTGGCGAACTAGAAAGCCCCGATGCCGGTGACTCTAGCCGCCT
>JANOXZ010000224.1:0-2207 GCA_031418695.1 Synechococcales cyanobacterium VAR_35_metabat_10 | reverse complement strand
GGTGAGTTTTTCAAACTCGTCAATCGAAGCATTTTTGTCGCGGTATTTGTCGAGATAGGTGCGGATCAATTGATCGAACTTTTGCTCGCCGAGCGTGTCGCGCAAGAGCTTAAAGACCATTGCGCCTTTCGCGAACATTATGTATTGATACGCGGTTGATTGGTCGTCAAGGTTCGACGGGGCGCGAATAAGCGACGCGGTTTGTTCAAAGGTCAAGGCTTTTTCAAGCAATTCGCGGCGCAGATTGTCGAGTTTTGCGCCCGTCAGAGTGCTTTCACGAAGCGAGAACGCGCTGTATTCCGCCAAACCTTGCGAAAGCCACGCATCGTCAAAAGATTTCAAACCGACGGTCAATCCCCACCATTGCGACGCTACTTCGCGCTGCAGGCGTTCCTCGACCGTATCACGCGATTCGTCAAACAGCCGATTCGCCATAAAGATCATCCCTTGCGCCGAATAATATTCAAGACTGTCATCGTCGATCTGCGCGATGATCAATTTCTTTCCGCCGTTCGGCGTGCCGTATTTTTTCGTGTAAAAATCAAGTGTCCGCCCCAAAGTTTCGCCATATTGGGAAACTAAAGTTTCGTTGGCGGCCTTCGTATAAAACTGCAATTCGTAATCACCGAAACGCAGATTTTTCACATTGTAGCAGTCATATGAAAAATTACCGATGAGCGCGGGTTTGTTTTGCACGAAACGGGTTTTTCCGCCCGTATTAGTGACCGGCAAATCGCTGTAACCGGCGAGCGTGTAGCCGGTCGGAATCGTGATCGTAATATCAGAAGTGGAACGGTCGGCAGCGTAATCGTGAAACGGAAACCAGCGTGCCGCGTAAAGCAGATAACCGTTGTTCGCGCCGACATATGCAAGCCGTTTCGTCAGAAGCGGCCCGCCTTCGGCTGAAACCAGAACGCCGCTGTATTTGAATCGCAATGTTACGGATGTTACGGCCGCGACCGATTCGCCCAGATCAACCTTGACGCTCGGTCCCAGATCCGAAACACCGACACGGTCTTGCACAAATGTCACCTGATTCTGCGGTGTCACCGGTTTCGGGGTCGGTTTCGGAATTGCCTTGATTTTCGGCGTTGTCGGCGTCGTCGGCGTGGTTGTCGTCGGCATCAGTGTCGGTGAGCCGAGCCGCGTGATGCTTTCAATGATCAACGAACCGTTCAGTTCAAAAGCGATCGTGCGCGTTTCCGTCGCCGGCGTAAAAGTAACGTCAACCGTTGCCGCCATTTTGTTTTCGTTCGGCGCCAGCTGGACATCCATTTTATAATCGGAAATGTCGTAAACAGTGCGCTGAACCTGCTGTGCCGATGCCGCCGTCGCAAAAAAAACAGCGATCGAACCGAATGCCAAAACTCGAAAAATATTCTCTCTAAGATTCTTCATTAATTTACCGTAACTTAAAATATTCACTAAAAAGATTGTGCGTTTTTATGATGTCGCAAAATGTAAATACGTTTGCCCCGCGCAAAAATACTGTTTCAATCACTCAAAAAATCAACCGAAATCACCTTTTCCGCAATCTCTTTGCCAAGCGCGGCAACCTTTTGATGTTCCGGATGGATGGTATAAAAATCAAGTGCCGCACGGTCGGGATAAACCGCCACGAGTCCCGTATCGAACGAACGCTCAAGATGTAAGATGTCCGCACCGACCGAAAAGCTTAAAATATTCGGAATAACATCCGGTAATTCACGCAGTTTGGCGATATGTTCGGCGCGTTCGGCATCAGAAGTTTCCGCTTTGTATTTCCAACAAACAATATGTGTCAGCATAATTTCAGATTTCAGATTTCAGATTTCAAATTTCAAATTTCAGATTCACACCATTTTCGCGTAACTTCGTGACGATATGCAAACATCTTCTCTAATTTCGGTACGATCAAAAACGGCGCGGCAATGTTGCCGAGGAAACTCATCGGCGGCTGATATTCGATTTAATCTCTTAAAATCGCGCCGTTGGCGTGCGGCAAAATTATGTGTTGATGCCGCCAGCTCGCAAACGGACCGGAAATCTGTACGTCTTCAAACATCTTCGGCGGTTCGAAGCGGGTATGCTCGGCAACCCAGCGCGACGGGAAAAGTCCGAAGATCTTTTGTTCGATAATTGCTTGTGAACCAATTACGGAAATATCGGCTTTTTGAATGATGCGCGCGTTTTCCCACGGCGGCAGCAATCGCTCAAACGCGTCGGGC
>JANOXZ010000223.1:0-15479 GCA_031418695.1 Synechococcales cyanobacterium VAR_35_metabat_10 | reverse complement strand
GGTGGCTGCTTTTGGGGAGTTGAAGGAGTCTTTGAGAAGCTGCAAGGAGTCTCGAATGTGGTTTCTGGCTATGCTGGTGGCAATGCGGATACAGCAAACTACCCGGCGGTTAGCCGTGGAATGACTGGTCATGCTGAGGTGGTGCAGGTTACTTATGATCCGCAGCAGATTTCTTTTGGTAAGTTGCTGAAGGTTTTCTTTACGGTGGCACATGACCCCACTCAGATTAATCGACAGGGGCCAGATCAGGGAACTCAATATCGATCAGAAATTTTTGTTGCTAATTCTGAGCAGCAGCGGGTGGCACAGGCTTATATTGATCAACTAAGTCAATCTAAAGCCTTTGATCAGCCGATCGCTACTAAGTTAACGGCTCTCAGTAAGTTCTACCCAGCCGAGGATTACCACCAAAATTTCATGGTGCAGAATCCTACTTATCCTTATATTGTGGTGCACGATCAGCCTAAGATCGATCGATTACAGCGGGAGTTTCCTGAATTAGTTAAACGTTAAAATTTTATGCAGTTCAGACTCAGCCGGAAAACTAAAATGCTTTTGTGGCAGTTGGCGCTGGCTTTCTTGGTGATTTTGAATATTTTGGCTTACTCTGGGGCTTATTTGATGACCCATTATAGTGAGCCGGGACAGTGGGGTATGTCTAAGCCCAACGGTTCTAAAACTCCTGCGGATATTGGTCTTAGCTATCGCACTCAGCGTTTGTCGGTAAAGAACAATGAATGGGTGGAAACTTGGTTGGTTCTGGCATCAGGGGTAGAAGCCAAGGGAACGGTGTTGCTGTTTCCGGGTAAGGATAGCAGTAAAGCCAATCAATTATTGGCACCGGCTCAGGTGTTTCATGAATTACACTACAACTCTCTATTAGTGGATTTTCGGGGAGTGGGTGGTTCTAGTGGTAATACAACTACCTTGGGTGTGCGGGAATCTGAGGATGTGGGGCTGGTTTTAAAAGAGGCCGATCGATTACAGCTCCAGCGACCTTTTGTTCTTTATGGAATATCTATGGGCAGTGCGGCAATTTTGACGGCGATCGCTAAGGAAGATGTAAAACCTGATGGGATCATTTTGGAGTTGCCGTTTGCCAGATCGATCGATGCTTTACGCAGTCGGGTGAGAGCTTTTCGTATTCCTTCTTTTCCATTGGCTGAATTGATCATTTTTTGGGGTGGTGTACAGCATGGTTTCAACGCTTTTGCTCATAACCCAGTCACTTATGCAGCTCAGGTGCAATGCCCGACTTTGATTATGCATGGTAGTTTGGATCAATGGACGACGATTGATGAAATCAAGGAGATTTCGCAGAATTTGCGCGGCTCAAAGGAGCTGGTGCTGTTTCCAAATACTGGCCATACGTTGCTGGTGACGGTCGATCAAAAGCTATGGAAAGAGAGTGTCAATAAATTTTTGCAAGGGATTTAAAATAGCAAAACGTATCAAAGGAGACAGATGCAATTGCATATTTCGTCTGTATAAGTGGTTTTTGAAAAAACAAAAATATGCCAGATTTTCCTGATGAATAATTGTAAGAGAAAGTATTTTTAGATACAGAACTAGTTTTCTGAAAATTGTTAGATTGTAGCCGATGTAACGAATTCATTTGGGTGCAAACATCATGTTTCCCCAGGTGTAATTAATTTATTAGTCAAAATTACAGGAGTTTCATTTCAATGCGTAAGTTTTTTGTGTGTTTAGGTTCAGGTATCTTTGCAGTTAGCCTAAATAGCATGTCTTTATCTGCTACAGCATTAGTTCCACAACAGTCTCAGCTCAATCTTTCTCAAGGATTTGTAATTTCCCAAGCAGACCAAAGTGCGCTCGTGAAGGAAAACAGAGAGCTTTTAATCACTAACGGGGCATTGGCTCGGAAAATAGCAGCCAAAATGGGAGCTACCGTTGCACCTGCATCAATTCCTACTACTGGTACTCCTCTGGAGCAAAACCAGTCTTTGATTCTACAAAATCAGGGAGTATTTAAGGCGATCGCTACTAAAGCTGGTGCGGCTATCCCTGCATTATCTCCCGTGACCGGCGCTGACCAAGCTGAAAAGAATCATAATCTGCTGTTGCAAAACAAGTCGATCATGGTAGCTATCTTGAAGAAGATGGATATCGCCCCCGCTGCTCCAGCCGAACTTACTGGTACTTTTGTAGATAAGAATAACGCTCTACTCATAGGCAATGGCAAGGCACTTGCTAAAATTGCTGCCAAAGTTGGTGCAGGGTAGGTTTTAAATAAAGTGGGGGAGTTCGATCAAACTCCCCTGCCACCTCTAGAATTGTAGTTATCAATCAAAGTTCAATTAATACCCAAATTAATTAATTTGGTAACTGGCTCATTTTTTCCAGATCTAATACTTCCGCCAATAGCTCAGGATTCATCAGGTTTTTTTCTAGGATGATCGACCTTAAAGATTTCCCTGTTTCTAGTGACTCCTTAGCGACAGCGGCGGCATTCAAATAGCCAATGTGGGTATTCAGCGCCGTTACCAAAGCCAAACTACCTTCAGCATAGTCACGGCATCGATCGGCGTTAGCAGTAATCCCCACCAAACATTGCTCAGTTAAAGCATTCAAAGCATTGCCCAGAATTTCGATGCTATTAATGAGGTTATAAGCAATCAACGGCATCATTACATTCAGCTCTAGCTGACCAGCTTGGGCGGCGAGGGCGATCGATTGGTCGTAGCCCATCACCTGAAAACAAACCATCGAAATCATCTCGGCCATCACCGGGTTATATTTCCCTGGCATGATCGAAGAACCGGGCTGCACTGGGGGCAATTGAATTTCTTTAAACCCAGTTTTTGGCCCAGAATCCATCAACCGCAAATCGTGAGAGAGCTTCACTAAATCCTGTGCCAAGTTTCTGATGGATCCAGACATCGCCACAAAAGGAGCCATGCTCTGCATTGCGGCCATCAACTGGGGTGCTGGAGTCAATGGATGACCAATGAGTTCGCCCAAAACCGTTGCTACCTGTTGACGATATTGGGGATGAGTATTCAACCCGGTGCCTGCTGCGCTGCCGCCCAAACCAAGCTGCATCAAATCTTGAGCGGCATATTGAATGCGGCGTTGGTGGTCGGTCAAAATTTGGGCGAAGGCGGCAAAGCTGTCACCTAGTCTTACTGGTACGGCATCTTGTAAATGGGTGCGTCCAGATTTGACGATGTTTTGGAATTCTTGGGCTTTGGTGGTGGTGGCGGCGATCGATTTCGCTAAAGCTGGATACAAGGTATGGTCTAAGGCCAACAAAGATCCCACTCGAATTGCGGTAGGAATCACGTCGTTGGTAGACTGACCATAGTTAACATGGTCATTGGGGCTAATGCGGTCATAGTTACCTTTGATATCACCTAAAATCTCTAATGCGCGGTTAGCTAAGACTTCATTAATGTTCATGTGGTGAGATGTCCCGGCTCCGGCTTGATAGACATCTACTACAAACTGGTCGCGCAGGTGGCCTTGTAAGATTTCGTCGGCGGCGGTTTGAATAGATCGGCTGGCTTCGCTGGTAATACAGCCCAGGTCGCCGTTAACTTTGGCAGCGGCTTTTTTGATCAGCAGACAGGCATCAACATAGGTAGCTAAGGGTTTGAGTCCGCTAATAGGGAAGTTCTCGATCGCCCGTAAGGTCTGGATGCCATAGTAAGCAGTGCTGGGGAGATCTCGATCGCCCATGGAGTCTTTTTCCTGCCGATATTCTGTCATGTTGTCCTCTGAATGTCTCAGACTCTTTACAAGTCGCTTGCGCCATCAGTTTATCAGAAGATCCGCTGACCCAACTATCCATAAACACTGTGGAAGAGAATTTGCCTATTATTTTAGTTTGGGTCTTGATTATCGATCAAGTCTTCACTGTTGTTGTTAGCTGTGATTGAATTGGCTGCTGCAAGATTAAGTATTTCACGCTTAACAATTCCAAGGTTAAATGCCTCCGATAGCTTGTTGCGAAACTCAGATGGCGTATCTGAAACCCAGTTATTAACCACTGGCTTCACATCTAAGTCTACCGCCCTTTGTATCGGTAAAAGCGCACTGGTTCTAATCATTTTTTCTAATTCTGATCCTTTGGACAACTTGTTCAAAGTCGATTCATCATAATACGACTTCTTTAGAAAAGTGGGCAAGTCTTCTTTTTCTGGTTGAATCGTTACTGGGTAAGGCTTTTCAGGCTGATGAACGATCGAAAATAGTGTTGCAGTCCGATTAGTTGCTACATTTTTAGCATGAACTATGATCATAGAGTTGCCAGATTTAGACTCTGCATCCTGTAAAATCAAATCCAAAATCCCATCACTAGCTATTTGCCACTCTTCTTGAGCAGTCTTTAAAATGTCTCTTGGTGATTGTGTATCATTAAGCTCAACACCCTTTGGCCAGAAACTACTCATTTTTATTCTCCACTAAAATTTACAAGAATTGGGAAATGATCCGACGCAGTATTGGAGTTAGGGCGACCCTTTCCATCCGTAAGTGATTGAGTACCTGCCTCAGTCAAAATTCTTACATCCTGGAAAAGACTTACGATCGAATGGTTGATCAAAACTTGATCGAGCATACTCCATCCGTAAGGCCCCTGACTACTGGTGTCATACACAGTTCCAGCAGGCCCATCTGTATTATCGCCGAAAAGACTCCACATTGGATTGTAATAAAAATCATAATCTCGATCCATATACTTACGCAAACCCCTTTCTACACAAGATTTCGTCATCATCGCATTTAACCCCGCAGCCAGATTCATTGCTTTATCATATGGATTCATATTGAAATCCCCAAGAAGTATCAACTTATTAGTTTTTTGCTGCTCTTTGACAAATTCCATATTGGTCATAAGGGTTTGTAAAGATGACTGTCTAGCTTCAGTATCATAGTTTCGCATATCAACACCGTGAACTAAAGCCAGTAGAACTTTGTGTGATCCAATATTGATCTTACGCACACTAGAACGTTGAAGAGCATGAAGCTCAGACAGGTCAAGTTCACTATTTCTGCAAAAACAGTGAAATCTTTCCTCTGAGGATGGTGTTGAATTTGGACAATAGAAATCTTGTGAAATATTTGTCCGAAGTGCTTGGAGCGTATCTGCAATTGGGACTTTATTTTCATTAAGTACAATAACATCAGCATCGTTCGATTTTGCAATTGAACAAACCAAGCTGGTTAGATCTTTCTTGTTTACATTCCAGAAAATGATTCGTGGCAAGTTTAGAATCCTGTTGCTTGTCGGTAATCTATACTCATAACATGCTCTTCCCGTTTATAGGCAAAGATTATCGAGAAAATACCCTATAAGCATTAGATCGCCTGTCGCTGCGAATACACCTCATCCAACAACAAATCCCGTAACTCATCAGCAATATCCAGCGGTGGATTTCCCGCTAATGCCCGACCAATCAACCGCTCCGCTTCCCTCAACTGCAAGCACTCCACCGCCAAAGAAGCAGCACTGCGATGAAGCACCGATCGAGTAGGTTCAAAATCCAACTGATCAGCCACCAAATTCGCCGCTGATCGCTCCTGTTCAAAAGCCAATCGCAGTAACTCCAGACTACCAGTCTCATCGCCTTGCTGCTTTGCCAGCAATGCTCGATCGACCAATTCCATCGCCTGATGATGATGAGTCTCTAGGTTGTTCTGCATTTTTCTAAGATCCTTAGTAAGCAGTGGTTGTGCGATCTCGATCGCCCATGGAGTCTTTTTCTCGCCGATAGTCTGTCATGTTGTCCTCTGGGTGTCGAATCACGCAACTAGTCTATCAGGTAGCAGTGAAAACTCGACCTGAGCCTGAAAAAAAGGTGGGATAGAACATCAAAATCTCTGAAACTATTCAAGGGTAAATTTGCCATGAAGTACACTATTTGTTAGGGTATCGTTAATATTTCTGCTCCTCTCTGTTTCAACCAATGACAGACTCTGAACAACAAGCCCGAGATATTCTAGATCGGCTATCATTTATGGAATTCGATCTATGTCTAGAAATTGACCGATCTTTTAATCATTTACCATGTGCTCCTGGTATTTATGCGGTTCGTCATCAAATGGAGGGACTTTTGTATTTGGGGAAGACGAATGATTTGAGTACAAGGTTCAATGGTGGTCACAAGGCATTTACATGGGCATGGCTTGATCTCTATGAGGCTCGTGATGTAAGAATTGCCATTGAAATACTTGATCGATGGGGAAATCCAAGGTTATTATTAGAATTAGAAGCAATTTTGCTCCGAGCGACTGAACCACCTTATAACGTTAAAATTCCAATGGAGCGTTAAAGCTATGCAATCCAAGACTTTAGATCAACTAACACCTGCTGCCGCTCAAGCGATTTTGGAAAATCTGCCCGATCAAATTAAAACAGCATTTATTGATCGCGCTGCAGAAATTAATTATCCAGTAGAGGCTGTAGTTGAAATGGCATTGGCTGGGTATTTGGACAGTGAAGCAATTGGATTTGTTGATTGTAAGCCAAATCGGGGTAGGAGTTAGAGACCACAAATCGTCATCGATCGCCCATGGAGTCTTTTTCCCGCCGATAGTTTGTCATGGTTATTGGGTGTCGATATTTAGTGAAACAGGGCTTCTTCGGACGAAAGTCCAACTCAATTTGGTGTAGCAACCAAAGCAACATAAAAGCCTGTTATTCAGGACAAGGAGTCAATTGAACAACAGGCCGATACGTAAATATCCGTTCCGATGGCAGAAGCATGTCCGCAAAATGCAAACCAGAAACTAATGGAGCATCGTTGTTGCGGTAGTGAACTATTAAAAGATCAACCATTGATAGAATGATTGACTTCTCCAACAGCAGATTCTCAAATACTGTCGAGGAGTCGCCACAAAACTGTTTATTACCTGGAGCCTAGATTATAGTCCCAAGACCCCGTGGGGCACCAGAAAACAGATTTGAACTTTCCCCATCACATAGTGAGCGTTACCACTCACCTTCCCATGTACCTCTGAGGTTTTGGGCTTTACGCTGACAGCGGAGTTACCAGCGGGGCGGGGCTTCAAAAGGGTTTTCAAACCACTTTCCTCCTACGTAACTTCCTAAATTGTAGCAATTTTTAACTCTAATGCAACAAGATAGAAAAAGATTAAAAATATTAAGCTGAGGATTTCCTGCTAATGACCGAACAATCAACAGTTCTGCCTTCCACAACTGAAAAAATTACACCGTCAACGACGCAGCACCGATCGCTCCTGTTCAAAAGCCGATAGCTTCGCTTGCGCCTAGGGCGATCGAAGTAATTCCAAGCTCCCCGCTTCATCCCCTTGCTGCTTGGCAAGTATAGATCGATCGCCTGATTACGATAAAGCAAGCAGCGATAAACTCTCATCTTCATAGAATGACTGGATAGCGTTGAAATCCCGACGCAGTAAATTTTCCACTTGCAATGTCGAGCAATTCCCCAGGCGCAGCCAAATAACTTTTGGTGGATTTCCAAATACTAAGCTCAGATCGTGCATATCTGCGTCTTTTGAGACAATCATCAAATCATTATCTTTTGCATAATCCCAGACAATGGGGTCAACTGTAGCATTCATACCAACATCTCGAACATGAAGTGACTCAGGAAACAGATCACTCAAAAGGTTCGGCAATTTGGGCGACAAATTTTCATCAAAAAGTAACTTCATGCAGACAATGGCACGGTGACGAACCGGCGCTCCCGATTTGCCTTAAGCCAACACTTCGTGAACGGCAGCATAAGCAATACAGGCTTTTAAATCTTCTCTGGTTAGATCAGGAAAATCATCAAGAATCTCTGCTTCCGTCATCTCAGAAGCTAGATACTCAAGCACTTCATAAACCGTGATTCGCAAACCACGGACACAAGGCTTACCACCGCGTTTATTTGGTTCGATCGTAATGTGGTTTCGATAATCCATAGTTAACATTGCCTCCATTGGTACAATCATAGATTACATCTATGGGTTCGGCTAGTATCCAGATAATACCTCTTTAGACATCAAATCGCCTGCCGCTGCGAATACACCGCATCCAACAACAAATCTCGTAACTCATCAGCAATATCCGGCGGTGGATTTCCCGCTAACGCCCGACTAATCAACCGCTCCGCCTCCCGTAACTGAAGACATTCCCGCCAATGAGGCAGCATAGATGCTCTAGTTATATTCTGATATGAACTATTTAAAAAAAATCTTCAACACAACTATAACCAAAGCTACCAATAAAATAGTCACCACAAACCTGACCACTACCCCATAGCTTGGATCCGTCATCTCAACCTTAACAACTCGATCCAACTCCTTTCTCAACATCTGACACGGAATCCAAACATCCTCAGCCGTATAAAACCCAGTACTCCCCTGTCTCACATAACCATGCCGCTCATAAAAACCAGTAGCCTCGATCAAAGACATCACCACCATCTCTCTAAAATGCCTTTGCAATCCCAATTGCTCGATCGCCATCAACAACCGTCCCCCAATCCCCAACCCCATAAAATCTGGATGCACAAAAATCCCTTGAATCATCGCATCAAAGTTCGACAGACAAATAAATCCCACCACCCCTTGGCCATCAGCCTCCGCCACCAAAATAGTCTCCGAACTCCAACAATCCCTTCTGGCCACCGCTTGCCCTCTCACTAAAGAATCCACCTGCCGTGCATTATACTTACGGCAACCAGCAGATACCCTCACCAACGCCAAAGTCTGCAAACCAATAATCGCTTCAAGTTCCGCTGCTTGAGCCACCCGAATACTAACGTCCACAGATACCCTCAGCCATCAAACACTACTTCCTTCTTATTCTGGCAAAGTGCATCGCAGTCAGACAAATTCTGAACAGCCGATCGCTTCTTGAACCCTCGGCGATTGGTCAACTCAATCGTTACCGAGCAATACTTTACGAATATAGTAGTCCAAGAACTCATCAAAGTTCTGAGTCTTACAACTCGGATAATCAGCATAGTTAGCAATATTCCACCTCACAAATATTATACAAAAAGCGATCGCAGCCAACAATCCCAACAACATCACCCACCAGCGCCACCGCCCCTTCGCCAGATGCCAAATCACCAAAACTAAAGAAACCAACTTCTGCAACCAAACAAGAGACGTGAGGCTCTACAATATATAGCCACATACACCATGCATTGAACATTGACCGACTCAATCTTGTCTGATGAACTCTCCCGGGGCTACGATGCAATCATCGTCGGCGCTGGCGCGGCTGGACTCTATTCAGCTCTCTGTTTGCCCGCCCATTTAAAGATTGCCATCATCAGCAAAGATTCGATCGCCACTGAGTCACCACCAGTAGCCAGCAAATGGGCACAGGGAGGCATTGCCGCTGTGGTAAGCGAAGCAGACTCAGTAGAACTGCATATCCAAGACACTCTCAAAGCCGGGGCGGGATTATGTGACCCGGTAACTGTCAGATTTTTAGTCGAAAATGCCGCTCAGTGCGTCAGCGATTTAGTTAACATGGGCGTGGCCTTCGATCGAGTAGCCACATTGGGCGGTGATTCCACCCTGGCCATGACTTTAGAGGCCGCCCACTCCCGACCACGGGTGCTGCACGCCGCCGACACCACTGGTCGCACCGTTATGAAGGTATTGCTCGAACAAGTCAGATCTCGATCGAACATTCGCACCATTGCCCCTGCTTTAGCTTTAGACCTCTGGGTGGTAGAAGGTCAATGTCAAGGAGTCAGCTTGGCTTATGGCGGCGAAATTCGCTGGTTACGAGCACCCTCAGTGATTTTAGCCACTGGGGGTGGTGGACAGGTATATGCTCACACAACTAATCCAGAAGTTAGTACTGGAGACGGAGTAGCCATGGTCGATCGGGCTGGAGGCACATTGGCAGACTTAGAATTTGTGCAGTTCCACCCCACGGCTTTGAATGTACCGGGCGCACCGCGCTTTTTAATCAGCGAAGCAGTGCGGGGTGAAGGAGCATATTTAATAGATGACCAAGGCGATCGGTTTTGCTTTCACTATCACCCCGATGGAGAATTAGCTCCTCGGGATGTAGTTAGTCGCGCGATTTTTTCCCACTTGGCAAAAGTCGGGGGAGACAAAGTTTATTTGGATCTGCGATCGATGCCACCGGCCAAGGTTAGCCACCGGTTCCCCAATATTATTCAGGTCTGTCAGAGCTGGGGAATCGATGTATTTACCCAACCAATTCCGGTTTCACCAGCGGCACATTATTGGATGGGTGGTGTCGCTACCGATGTGCAGAATCACACTGCTATTTCGGGAGTCTATGCAGTCGGTGAAGCTAGTTGTACAGGAGTTCATGGAGCTAATCGGTTAGCCAGTAATTCGTTGTTGGAATGCTTAGTATTTGGGGCTGGATTTGCTCATAGTGATCTAAAATTTAGTGCAAATGAATTGGCAGAGTTGGAGCTTAGTAAAATAGCTGTTTTAGATATGTCCGATTGGAAACCGCAGCAACAAATAATTATAACTATTCGCCAAAGTTTACCGAATGCAATGTGGCAGGTAGCAGGAATTGTACGAGAAGCCGCTAGTTTGCAAGCTGGCTTAGAGAAAATCAAGAACTGGCAAGAACAATTTGAGCAATTGCCGATCTCAACAATCTTCCATAATTTATCGACAGGTCAAGTAATGAAGTTACCAATCGAGCTGTCTGCTTTGCGGCTGTGGTCAGAAACTCGCAACTTATTACAGGTCAGTAATTTGATTGTGCAAAGCGCTCTATTTCGCACCGAAAGCCGAGGTGGTCACTTCCGCTCCGATTTCCCAGCAACAGAATTAGCCTGGGAAAAACATAGTTTAATTAAAAGTGGTCAATGGAGTCGATCGAGCAACAGTAAAGTGTTAGAAACCAATTAATTTTGTTGCCAGAAATGCAACGATATTAATAAGCAATGCTCGATCGGCTATTTTGTTTCTTGAACCCAATAATGATCCTATGAAAAGAATCCTGATTACTCTTGCCACCCTGTTAGCCTTGGCAGCACCGGCTAGTGCTACTGCCCAATTTCCAGAAATCATCAAAGTTGATGCCAAAGAAGAAAGCTTAACCGCAGAGCCACTTGGTAAATATTTAGACAATCCTGACAAGTTTAAGATCTTGCAGGAGTATACAAATCTTGGAACCTGCACCGCACTATGGCGGGGGTACATTGGTCATTGGGAAATCAAGAACAACAAACTGTTGCTCAACGAACTTGAGGTGGGTTCCTGTTCAAAAGAAACCAGAAAGGTACTACCACTCGATAAACTTTTTCCTGGCAAGCCTCAGCCCGTCTTCGCTGATTGGTATTCTGGCACCCTAGTAATGCCTAGAGGGAAATTAGTAAAATATGTTCATGCGGGCTATGCTTCACGGTACGAGCAATATTTGATTATGGAAATCAAAAAAGGCTTTGTAGTTAAGCAGTATACCGTCAAAGACAAAGATCGTCCTAGTTCATAGCTTGTAAATATTTTTAATCAGAGCCAGATACCAGCTATCTGGCAATATTTTGCGCAGCCTGAGCATTAGTGGAGCAGGTTTTCCCACCGGATAACGGAGTTTGGAGTTTCGATCGATCGCCGCCTTAAACACCGTTTTAGCTACTAAATCTGGTGATTCACCATTTTGACCACTAACCTGAGAGACTGCATCAGCCTTGGCTACAATCGATTTATACATTGGCAAATCTTCACCAGGAATTGATTTACGACCATCGGTATAAAATTCGGTCTTAATCGCCCCTGGCTCCACAATTTTTACCCGAATACCAAAAGGTGCCAGTTCATATTGCAGCGACTCACTAAAACCCTCTACTGCCCACTTCGAGCTGTGATAGATGCTATATAGCGGAAAGGCAATCCGGCCACCCATGCTGGCAATTTGAATAATAGTGCCACCACTTCTACTCCTTAAGTGGGGAATAATTGCTCTGGTCATCCGCATCAGACCAAAAACATTGGTATTGAACTGCGCCTGGATCACCTCGTCACTCATTGCCTCAAACACCCCGTCAGTGCCAAAACCCGCGTTATTTACCAACACATTAATGCCACCAAAATCTACAATTGCTGAGTCGATCGCCTGTTGAATACTCTGGTTATCAGTCACATCCAAAGCATAGACTCGCAGATTAGTTAACCCCTCAAAGCCCTTTGCCTTATCAGGATTACGCATTGTAGCCGCCACATTCCAGCCCTGTTGGGCAAAATAAATTGCGCTAGATTTACCAATGCCGCTAGAGGCACCAGTAATCAGAACTGTCTTAGCCATGACTCTCTCCAAAATCTGGGAATGCTCACTGTGAACCATTACAGCACATCGTCGGGTTAAGCAACAGCGGAACTATTGATTTCAGATCACAGTCACGAAAGGCTAATCCTCACACATTACTCCTCACTTAGCCATGACTCGGATTATTGCCGCCACATTAATGCTTTGGGTCACCGTTGTTTTACCAGCCAGCGCTAACCCCAAAATTTTACACGCCATTAATCGCCTGAGCTTTGGCCCCACTCCTGGGGAAATTGAGCGAGTGGAATCGATCGGGGTAGAAAAATACATTCAAGAACAACTAAACCCCAACTCTATTCCCTCCTCTAACACCCTCGATAGCCAACTCGCTCAACTCAGTAGCCTAAACTTGAGCACCAATGAACTCGGGGTTGCCTACGGAGCTACTCGTAAGGTTCCCCCAGCCGAAAGACCTCAACTAAAACTGAATAGAATCCGCAAAGTCGCTGACGAAAGAAATCATGCCAAATTGTTAAGGGCGATCGAAAGTCCCCGGCAGCTCGAAGAAGTAATGACCGATTTTTGGTACAACCACTTTAATGTTGCTACCAACAAAGGCATTAGCAGAATCTGGGTGGGTAACTACGAACAAACTGCTATTCGCCCTCATGTCTTTGGGAAGTTCCGAGATCTATTGGGAGCCACATCCCGTCACCCAGCAATGCTTCACTATCTAGACAACTGGCAAAACACAACTCCAAATCCTAACCCCAAAGCAAAAAATCGCGGTGGTCTGAACGAAAACTATGCCCGTGAGTTGATGGAACTACATACCCTGGGGGTAAAAGGTGGCTACAGCCAAAAAGATGTCACCAGTTTGGCGCAGATCTTTACCGGCTGGGGCTATTTGCCAGCCAATACCAAAAAAGGTACTCCGTTTACTTTTTACTTTGAACCCAACCGCCACGACTCTAGCCCCAAAACTTTATTGGGTAAACCAATTACTGGCACTGGTGAACAAGAAGTAGAACAAGCGCTAGATATGTTAGCTAAAAATCCTGCCACTGCCAAATTTGTTAGTTATAAAATTGCCCAGCGTTTTGTCAGCGACAATCCACCGGCTGCTTTGGTTGATCGCATGAAAACCCGCTGGCTACAAACCGATGGCGACATCAAAGCGGTGATGACTACGATGCTCAATAGCAAAGAGTTTTGGGCACCCGCTGCTCAACGCAGTAAGTTCAAAACGCCATTGGAATATGTGGTTTCTGCTGCCCGTGCCACTGGCTCCAATATCGAGGAAACCAAATACCTTAATGGTCAACTTAACGGATTGGGAATGCCTCTCTATGGTTGTCCTACCCCAGATGGCTACAAAAATACCCGCGAGGCTTGGTTAAACGAAAATTCGACTATTCAAAGAATTAACTTTGCTACCCATATTGCCAGTGGTCGTGGCTTATCTAGCAAGCCCCAGCCGATCAATAGCGTTAATCTTGATCGGGCGATCAGTCCCTATCTTTCAGCCAATACCAAAACCACGATCGCGGCTAATAAGGTAGGTCTACAATCGGCATTGATGCTGGGCAGCCCAGACTTTATGTATCGTTAATTCCCACTACCCCACAACACTATGAATCGTCGTCATTTTCTTACTTTCGCTGGCCTTGGCACCCTCAGTGCTTTTGCTCAAAATAGCTGGCTAGGAGTCAACGCTGCTCCTGACAGCAATCCCCGCCGTTTGATTGTAATTTTTCTACGGGGTGCCGTGGATGGATTAAATGTAGTTGTCCCCTATAGTGATCCAAATTATTATCAATATCGCCCCAAGATTGCCATTCCCCAACCCGGTAGCCCCGATGGAGCACTAGATCTAGATGGTCGCTTTGGCTTGCATCCAGCGATGGCTCCAATTTTGCCACTATGGCAACAAGGTAGTCTGGCTTTTGTTCATGCCAGTGGACTTACTAAAGAGGTTCGATCGCACTTCGATGCCCAATACTATATGGAGACTGGGGTACCAGGTAGTCGTAAACGCCAAGATGGCTGGATGAATCGCCTCTTGGTAGAAGCTAACAACAAATCACCTTTGCAAGCCATTAGTCTTAGTGCCAATGTGCCGCAGATTTTGACTGGCACAATGCCGGTGAGCAGCATTAGATCTACTCGCCAAGCCGGGAATCGTCAAACTTTAGATCGCCAAGATGTGGCCACGGCTTTTGATAAGCTCTACAGCGGCACCGATGCTTTGGGTCGTAATTATCGCGGGGGTCGGGCTGCTCGCGCTCAGTTACTGAAAGATTTGCAAGCAGAGATGAATATAGCTGACAATGGTGCACCGTTACCCAAGGGTTTTGCCGCCGAAACTCGATCGCTTGCCCGCCTGATGGTCAAAGATCCCCGTATTCAAATTGCTTTTTTACAACTCGGCGGCTGGGATACCCATGTCAATCAAGGCAATTCTAAGGGGCCACTTGCCCGCAATCTGGGTGAATTAGCCCAAGGATTAGCTACTCTCCAGCAAGAACTAGGCGCGGTCTATAGCAATACTCAAATTGTGGTGATGTCTGAGTTTGGTCGCACCGCCAAAGAAAACGGTAACGGTGGCACTGACCACGGCCACGGTAATGCTATGTGGCTGCTAGGTGGAGCAACTAAAGGCGGCAAGGTCTACAGTCAATGGCCAGGATTAGCTCCCGAGCAGCTCTATCAAGGCCGAGATTTGAATGTGACTACCGATTTCCGGGAGCCGATCGCCAAGATCCTCACTAACCACTTGGGTCTAAACACTGCTAGCACTGCCAAGATATTGCCGAAGTTTTCTGTTGGTGTAGATTGGTCGCCGATCGGGTGAGAAACTATTCGATCAAGTCAGGATCTACCCCCAATTCACGTAACCGTTTCCGCAGAGCATTGTTTTTCTGTTCGATCGTGTCTGCTCTTTCGGTGGGAGTAGGATATCTCACATAATTTTCGTCATACCAAAATAGCCACTCCCGTTGACGATTGCGATAAGTTTGCTTTTCTGCACCAATAGCCAACCCAATTTCTGGCATCCAATAAGGATTTTTGCCATCACTTTGTAATACATAATCACCGTCAATCAACTTGTAAAGTTGAAACTTTGCTTTTCTTTTACGCAGAGGAGCATAGATTAAGTAATATAATACGCCGGTTGATTGGTAAATCTGAAACTTTTTGGTATGTTCTTTGCCGCGAGTCTTAGATACAACTTCTAAAGCGGTACAAATAAAAGATGCTTCGCTGG
>JANOXZ010000222.1:0-9890 GCA_031418695.1 Synechococcales cyanobacterium VAR_35_metabat_10 | reverse complement strand
CTAACAATGCTGTCAACTATCGCAATCCTATTTGATTTCGACAATAAAGCCATCTTTTGTTAGCTGCTGATATTCATTGATTTTAGGCTGAAGTAATTCTGTATTTAGTTTAGTTAATCCATGCGTAAAAATATCGTCTACATCGTGGCGGAATTTGTCAAGTTCGTTTGGCTTTAAACCTTGACTATTTTTACACTGAAATACCATTAATGTATAGTATCCACCCTGCTCGATGAATACAGCACCATCTATTCCGCCGTCTTTGCCCTTGATATCTTCGCCGCCATCTGACTTTTGCCTGATTTGGATGTCGTCATACACTTCTTGAAATGGACGCTCTGTAATTGCTGCAATTGAGAATATTTCAAAAGCTATATCTTTCTTTACGTTAAACTGCTCGGATATTCTATTTAAATACCCATCTATAAATAATTGTTGGTTATCCATCTTAATCTGATTTGTTTGAAGTTATTGCTAATGCAATCACAACAGCAGAATTTGGGTTAGAAGATCGTGTTTCGGATCGCGATCGAGACGCGGTCTAAATCCCTGTTCTACTAACAATGCTGTCAACTATCGCAATCCTATTTGATTTCCTCACAATAACTTCAACCTGTAGGGGGGGGCTTCATGCCCGTCCTCTACAGGTTAAGCTGTCAACTATTAGTTATGGCAAAGCGTCTTTGAGTGCAGTTCTGGCAGCTAGATGATTGCGTGTTGAGGTCAAAATCTCGACTTCTCGATCGAGCCGTGTCGTCGTATCTTGCATTTCCAGCAAAGCTTGTTGTTCGGCAGCGACACCATAGAGGTGGCTGGCGACCCAATAAGATAGTTCGATCGGAAGTTCTGGTAAATTATCTGGCAACTCTACTGGTTGCTCTGTTAATTTCCCTGACAGATGCACGACATCACGCAGGAGTCGCTCGACATCGGTCGCTAAGGGGCGTAAATCTGCTTCGGTAGGGCGATCTTCGATCCACTCGACCAAGCCCACTCGATAGGGCTTCTCGCGGACGTATTCGAGCACTCGAAACCGCTGCTGTCCCATCGTCAAAACTTTCATCCGATCGTCAGGCAATTGCTGAAAATGGACGATCTCCGCACAACAACCGATATCTGCGGGCTGCCCTCTGACAGGGTCCCACATCAGCACGCCAAATCGGCGGTCGCTATTCATGATCGTATTCATCATGATCCGATAGCGAAACTCAAAAATGTGTAGCGGTAAGGGTCGTCCTGGGAATAGCACCACCTCTGGCAAGGGGAACAGTGGCAGTTCGCGCACAGCGATCGAAGAAGAGGCCATAGGTGTGTCTAAAAAAAATTGCTCTGCTCTAATTTAGCGGATCTATAGCCTTTCCGACAATTTCCGGGCAATTTATGCAATTTACGAGGCTATTTTTAAACTCGCATATCCGCGATCGCGTTCATGGCGGTGTTGGCGATCGCCACATCTGTAGCCTTGGGTAGATGGTAATAGTTACCAGCCGCAGTAGTTGCCAGCTCTTTGGCGAACCCGGTAGAAATAAACTTATTCTCGGTGTCAATCACCAATAGTTTCATCCCTAAAACTCGAAAACGACTGGCAATATCCAGTAATTCTGCCTTGATATCGGGCTTTTCATCGGCAGGAATTTCTTCACCCAGCGATCGCTTTAAAGGAATATTTCCCCGACCATCGGTGATCGCAATGACTACGACCTGGCCCACATCCCCACTGCTCTGAGCATTCAGACCAACTCGGATAGCCTGTGTTAAACCATGAGCTAAGGGCGAACCACCACCACAAGGCAATCTTTCTAACCGACGTTTGGCCATGGCGATCGACCTAGTAGGTGGCAACAAGACCTCAGCCTGTTCACCCCGAAAGGGAATCAGAGCTACTTGATCACGGTTTTGGTAGGCTTCGGTCAACAGACACATTACTGCGCCCTTGGCAGACTGCATCCGGTTTAAGGCCATCGAACCTGAGGCATCGACCACAAACACAATTAAAGCCCCCGATCGTCTGGCTAGCTTCTTGCCCCGCATATCGCCCGGTTCCACAATCACCAGTTTGTCGGGCTGGCGCAGCCGCCGGGATTTTTGGTATGGAGCCGCTGCCCGCAAGGTGGCATCCACGGCAATCCGTTTCACCTGACCCCGAGGAATAATCGGCTTTACATAACGCCCTCGGTCTTCCGAGAACATCAGGTTACGACTGCCCGACTTACCTTGACGCTGGGCGCTCTGGGCAAAATACATCACGTTTTCGTCCAGAATTACCCCTTCTGGGTCGAAAATAAATTCCTCTGGAATGCTGGGTGACTCATCTTGCTCGCTTTCCGGCGGCTCTTGATCCTCTGGTGGCTCTTCGTCTTCTTGCTGATCTTCCTCGCTATCATCAGCACCCGGTTGGTCTGGGGGCGGTGGTGGCGGCGGAGCTTGATCTGGTGGAGTTTGGACTACTTTTGCCCGAGGCACAATCACTAGTTCTACCGCTCGGCGCAGATCATCAGCATTGACATTACTGCGACCTTCTAGTGCCGCAGCCGCCATGGCTACCCGCACCGCAAACAATTCTGCCCGGTGTCCCATCACTCCACCCCGCAGGGCTTCGTTGACCAAATAAGCAACTTGCTCCGTGGCGATCGTGACTTCCTTTAGCCATTCTCTCGCTAGTAAAACTTGAGTTTTCAGGTTATCAATCTCATCGGTGTATTGATTCAAAAAAGTCTGAGGAGAATTGGCATAATTGATCGCCTGGATTACTGCCTGTACCCGATCGTCCATTCCCAACACCCCATCTGCCGAGAGACAAATGGCAATTCGATCAAGTAAATGCTCCCGCAAAGCCCCTTCGGCAGGGTTATAAGTAGCAATTAACAACGGCTTACAAGGATGCTGCACACTAATGCCTTCCCGTTCTACCTGGCTGCGACCATCGGTTAATACACTCAGTAATAAATTGGCAATTTGGTCATCCAACAAATTAATTTCATCGATGTATAAAACCCCCCGATGAGCTTCCGCCAATAGTCCGGGCTGAAACACCGGCTGGCCAGCTTTCACTGATTTATCTAGATCCACCGCACCTAGCAATCGATCTTCCGTAATGCCCAAAGGGATCTGTACAAAAGGAGCCGGAATCACTTTTGTTGGTACTTCACTACCGTTAGGGAAGGCGGCTGTGCTCAAATCATCCCATTCCTCGGGCTTAGTGGGGTCGGAGTTACTGATACTGCCAGCTACGACTTCGATCGGGGGCAGCAAAGAATGAATGGCTCTAGCCATTACCGACTTGGCCGTACCGCGCCGACCGGCAATGGCTACTCCGCCCAGGGTGGGATCGATCGCAGCCAAGAGCAGAGCTAGTTTGATAGCTTCTTGCCCCACCACCGCAGTGAGGGGAAAAGCAGGAGTTGTGGAAGCAGGCATTGGTTTTGGGAGGAAGCGAATATTTTTGATGGAAGTATTTTCAGCATATCAGCCGACGCATCTCCACAAGAACTAGTGATAGTTTTTAGAGAGTGAGTTAAATCATATTACTTAGTGATAAAGGCAGTTCTGCCCACCAACTTTGTGAATTTGTCCCTTGCTAGTGAATAAATGGCATTAATTGCATCTGTGTATCAAGGATTTTCGGAAATATCCCTAAATTTCAGCCAAAAGATTGATGCACGTCACAGCCATCAGGGTTTATCCTGTTCAAGAAGTGTACTCCCCAAGAGACACTGTTCTAATTCTCGAATTTGCTGGCTTACTTGTGGTCAGCAGAATGTAAATAGAGCCTTTTTCCTAGAGGAAAGCTAAAATAATGAAACGATTATTGTTGTTGATTAGTTTAATTTGCGCTGTACCAATGGTCGCTGGTATGTCTAGCCGTGCTCATGCTGGTAACCAGAAAGCATCAGTTGACCAGATCAAAGGGTCTAAGGCAACCGGCTTTTTGCCTAGCAGCAATGCCAAAAAGAAAGCAGTCGCTCTCAAACAGGGTCAACCAACTGATCCAACTGCTCCAGTTCCTCCCACGACTCCAGAATCGCCAGATCCCGGAGCTGGATCCAAAGAAGTTGTTCCAGGAGGGGTTCCTACAGCTCCTG
This sequence comes from Synechococcales cyanobacterium VAR_35_metabat_10, assembly GCA_031418695.1. GTDB lineage: Bacteria > Cyanobacteriota > Cyanobacteriia > Cyanobacteriales > Chamaesiphonaceae > JAAFHZ01. Next base: position 5,808 of record JANOXZ010000222.1, on the reverse strand, counting down.
TAACTCCAGATCTGCCAGCACCTGGTGCTACACCTACACCTGACGCTACTCCATCCGTTCCGGCACCAGTTCCCTCTGGTTTCTCTAGTGGTACCGGCAGTGACAATGATCCTCAAAAGCTTCGTCAGCAATTGGATGGAATCACTCGCAAAGAATTTGATATTAAGTGTCCTTGTTTCGGTAGCTTGTCTCCCGGCATGACTATCTTTAACCCTTCGGCTTTTGGCGCAGACAATAACACCGTATTCCTGTCTGGTAGCTACCAAAATCGTACTCGTTTTACCAATACCTCTGATGGAGAATTAGGTATCGGTATCGGTTTAGGTGACGCTAGTAGCTTCCTTGGGGCTGAGCTTTCTTACACCATTAATAGCTTTGGTCGTAGCCAAGGTTTTGGTAGTGGTGGTTTCAATGCCAAAATCCACAAGAAGCTGTCTGATGATTTCTCCCTAGCTTTAGGTTGGAACCAGTTTGCTCAGGTCAAATTTGGTAATGGTAGTACCCCTGCTGGAACTATACCTTTTGACTATCCTAAGAATTCTTACTACGCAGCGGCTACCAAGGTATTCGCTACCACCGATAACATTGATAGTTTCCTCAGTCGGATTGCTCTGACCGCCGGTGTTGGTGGTGGAACCTTCCTCCGAGAAGAAGAGTTACAAAATGCACTTATTGCTGGCAGAGATCCTTCTGGTTTGGGTGTGTTTGGCTCGGCTGGTTTCCGGCTTGCCAAGCCTTTGAGCGCTGTTGTAGAGTGGACTGGCCAAGACTTGGCTGCTGGTCTTTCCTATGTACCTTTTGAGGGTTTCCCTCTAGTAATTTCTCCTTCTTTTAGAGACATTACTGGTGCAGGTAACGGTGCTCGCTTTGTCTTAGGAACTGGTCTTGCTTACACATTCTAAGGCAATCCCATAATCACCAATTTTCAGGAGAAATTTACATGTTTTTAAAAAAGCTTTGCGGCGGATTAGTGGGTCTATTAGCTTTAACTGCCTTTAATGGCAGTGCTCAAGCGCAGATTTTCTCTAATGCCAGTGGTTACAATGCTTCTAACGCTCATGGGTATACCACTAGCGCAACTCGCGGTGGTGTTGGTAAATTCAGCGATTCAATCATCGCTCGGGCAACTCAACTTAACCAAACGTTGACTGCTGCTCAACAGGCTTTGGTAGATGCTGAGTATCGCGCTAGCAGTAAGTATAACCAAATTCAACGCTATAGCCGTCAAGCTAATGGTGGTAAAGATGGTGCATCTGCTACTGATCCTAATTGCCCACCTTCAGCAGCCGCTTTGGCTGAGTTAGAAAGAGCTAAAGCGAACTTAGCTCAAGCTACTTCCGAAGCTAGTAGCTTCATGCAAACCGTTCAAAACCCTGGTGCCGAGCAAATCAACAAGATTAGCTCTTGCGTCAACTGTGGTTCTGGCTGGTAGTTAGTATCCCCAACAGCTGTCTGTCTAGGCAATGTTCTACTGGGCAGTTGTTGGCACAATTCAAAATATCATCGCTCGATTACCCAAGGAAAAAAATATGTCCAATCGGTTCAAATCTGCGTGTCTTTTGGGTTTGGCTGTGGTTACTGGAGCTGTAGTTAGCTCTTTCGCCCAGTCTGCCAAAGCCGCTGAAGACTTCAACAACAATTTCGTCCGCTTTGAGAAAGATGTAGCCGTAGAATTCGAGTTTGTCGAATCTCGTGGTGCTTATCAATCTACTTTTGGTGTGATCAACTTGGTGAGTGGTGAAAAAACTCCCCTGTTGAAAGAAGAAAAGCCTTCTGATGACCCTTCTTTGACTTCTCCTCGCAGCACCGACTTTGTTGGTACTCCAGGCAACACTGTACCTCAACCCTTGAATGAGTTTTTGTTTAAAGCTGGTCAACCCTATGCTTTTTACTTAGATTCTGCTTACCAAGGTAGAGAAGCTGGCACCGTTTACTCCAGCAACAATCGCAACATTAATGCTCAACTGCAATCTAAAGTAGGTGACATTGGTGCTTTATCTGATGGTAAAGGTTTGCGTGTTGAGTGGGATGACACCGGTTCGGTACTTTCTCGCCGTGATGACCGTGATTTTAATGACTTTCTTGTGATTGCTGGTGGTAACTCCACCGTTGGCTGTCGGCGTTAAGCTGCTTTTCGCCAATAATCGTTTACTTGAGGCAGGAATATCTTTCCTGCCTTTTTATTTTAACCAAAATTTTAGCTTGGTTTGAGGGCGATCGATAAGTCAGCAACATTAGTGCCTGTCGCTCCAATGATAATTGCTTGACCTAGTTGCTGAAAAAAATGATAACTGTCATGGCGATCGAGATAATCTTCGGCCATGATTTTTTGTTCCCTGGCCATCTGCCAAGTCTGAGTCTCAATAATCGCCCCCGCTGCTGGACTGCGACCATCAATTCCATCGGTGCCGATGCTGCCAATCCAAACTGGTGCGGGATAGTTTTGGAGTTTTATCGCTGCCGCCAAGACCAATTCTTGATTGCGACCACCCCAACCAGGGCAATCTATCGGCAAAGTAACCGTAGTTTCACCGCCATAGATCAAAGCGGTACCTGGTGCTGCTGACTGAATAGCCTGGGCAATCAATCGACCTTGACTACTGGCTATTCCAGTCATCTGGGTTGTCACAATCTCAGGCTGATAACCCAAGGACTCCAACAGATCTGATGCGGCCAAACAGGCTTGGTAATTGCTGCCAATCAAGGTGTTATGGGCTGTTGGTCGATTTGTTAACCCCGAGCCAATAATGGCCAGATCATCCCCAACCACATCGGAGAGAATTAACCCTACTACTTGAGCTGGAGCTGCCAAATCTACTAACCCTCCTGCTTTGAGCCGATCAAGGCGCGATCGCACCGCATTCATTTCGCTAATATCAGCGCCACTCACCAACAGCGTTTGATAGATCGATCGCAAAATATCCAAAGAAATCTCTGGGGGTGGATCGATGAGCAGTGCCGTAGCTCCCCCAGAAACTCCCACCAATAGCAAAGTATCGGTAGTACAGTTTGCTAGCAGTTCTCGGACTGCCTGACCAGCCGCTAGACTACCATTGTCAGGGAGAGGATGATTGCCCAACACTACTCGCCAATTAGCCGGTAATTCTTGGCCAACCTGCGGTGATACCACTAACCCTTGCTGGACTTTGTCACCCAATAAATCCGCCAAGGTTTCAGCCATGGCGGTAGCGGCTTTACCGACGGTTAAAATCCGCAAATCCGCAGTGGAGTATCGGCGATCTGCGATCCTACAGCCATCTATAGTAAGCTCTACAAACTGGCGAATTGCTCGATCGGGTTGCACTGCCTGAATTCCGGCTTGAAAAGCCCGCATTAGATGATCGCGCATCTTGTTTCATCGCATCCAACGCCAATAGGGATGCTTCGCTCCTTGGTTTTGAATTTGCCGCACTCTTGCTTCTAACTGTTGACGTTCGCGGGGAGAGACTTTCCAAAGGCTATGGCCAATCTGCCACAGCAGACTAGAAAGAGTCAAAGAAACACAAAAAATCAACCCAGCACCGCCGCCCCATAAGTTAAAAAACAAGCTGTAGCGCAGACCTGTCAGACTAAAATATTCACTCAACTGCTGAATGCTCACTCGCATTTGCCAACAGCTCCAAGCTCCGACTGTAAACCAAAGCAACAGCACTAGTAGCCACCGCAGATACATATCTATTCGACGTAGCTTAGCAACTTGTTGATCTAGTTCAGAGGTCATAATTAGCTATTGACACCCACTGCTACCGAACTTTGTTTGCGATTGCGCCACCAAGCTAAGAGAGTACTAGCAATAAAGATACTGGAATAAGCGCCAGCCGTAAAACCAATAATTAGACAAAGCGCAAAGGGGCGTAAGGTTTCGCCACCAAACATGAAGATCGAAGTCAAGGTTAACAGCACGGTCAAAGTGGTGTTGATCGATCGACTAAGAGTCTGATTTACGGCATCTTCTACGATGGTATTGATCGGCTCACCAGGATTCGCTGCTACCACTTCTCGAATTCGATCGTAGATCACCACCGTATCGTTAACCGAGAAACCAATAATGGTCAAAATAGCCACCACGAAGAGACTATCTACTTCTAGATTAGTAACTAGACCCAAAATCGAAAAAATACCAGTGGTAATAAGCACGTCATGGAATAACGCCACAAATGCAAAAAAAGCATAGTCCGGCTGGAATCGAAATGCCAAATAAGCATAAATGCCTAGAAAAGAAAGGCCAATAGCCAGCAAGCCATTCGAACAACTGCCTCCCAAAAGTAGGGCCGATCGTGTCGATTTTGGTTTTATTTGCATCGAGCTGGCCGATCTTTTCATTGAGAATACCAGTGAGCCTATCGCGGGCTTCTTGTTTTAGCTCACGACTGCGAATAGAGAATCCGGTTTTTCCAACGTTTTGAATAGTACTACCAGTTAATCCTTGACTATCAGCAATTTGGCGTATTGCGTTAATGTCAATTGGTTTAATGCAATTCTGCGGATTCCCACAATCCAACTCATATTGCAGTTTAGTTCCACCAATAAAATCTAAACTAGGCCGTAAAGGAGCACCAAACTGTTGCCAAGAAATAATCATGGCAATAATGCCTGCCAAAATAATTGAGAGCGAGACTGCCCACCAGGTTTTTCGCTGCTTGATAATTGCAAGTTTCATGGTGTTTCTCCTAGGCGGCGGGTTCAGCAATATTTGGACAAAATAGTTGTGGTCGTTTACGAAGTTCGGGGAAACCTAGCACCAACAACAGCATAAAAGTTCGAGTACAGGTCAAAGCGGTAAACATACTGACCACTACTCCTAATCCCAATGTAAAGGCAAACCCCTTTACTAGACCAGTCCCAAACCAAAACATTGCGACACAGGCAATAATTGTGGTTAAGTTGCCATCGAGAATACTAGAAAAAGCTCGGTTAAACCCCGATTCTACCGATCGGTATAAAGTTTTGCCTGCGCGCAGTTCTTCTCTGGTGCGTTCAAAAATTAGCACGTTGGCATCCACCGCCATCCCGATGCTCAGAATAAATCCGGCAATCCCTGGCAGAGTAAGAGTTACTCCGAGTAGGTTAAATACCGCCAAGCTCAAAATAGTGTAAATAATCAAAGACACGTCAGCGACTAGACCGGGCACCCGATAATAAACACCCATAAAAATCAGTACCAAGGTTAAACCACCGATCGCCGCTTGAATACTGCTGCGAATACTTTCTTGACCCAGTGTGGCTCCTACTGTGCGGTTTTCGACGATTTCCACCGGTACAGGCAATGCACCACCCCGCAGTGAAACGGCTAGATTCTCAGCTTCCCGAACACCAGTGTTCATTTCAATAATAGCCCCACCCCCAGAAATACCAGTAAGCTTGAATTCAGGTTTTACTATTGGCGAAGAAATCAATTCACCATCTAAAAAGATGCCAATGCTGAGATCCGTTCCTGCCAAATTCTTGGTAAGTTCAGTGAACTGTTTGCCACCCGTTTCATCAAAGCGTAGTGAAACATTCCAGCCACTACTTTGTGGTTGAGGTTCTGCCTGAGCAGTTTTGAGATTTTTACCGGTAATTTTGGGTCCAGTAAATGATTCTGCGATTGCCAGATTACTTTTTTGTAATTCCTCTTTGGCGGATTTGATCGCAGAGGGGTCTTTAGTCTCAGACTTTTTCAAGACTTCTAAAAAACCTCTAGCCACAATGTTTTGCTGGCGAGCAGCATTCAATGCTACTTTTGTATCCGGCTTCTGCTCCCGAAAATCCAGTTGGGCGGTACCGCCCAAGACTTTCTCGGCTTCTTGAGGATCGCTAACTCCGGGG
>JANOXZ010000221.1:0-6128 GCA_031418695.1 Synechococcales cyanobacterium VAR_35_metabat_10 | reverse complement strand
TTGATGGTGAGCCGGTCTTCTGTGACCAACGAGATTAACGAGCTGCTGGACTTCGATTCAGCCGATAAGCCAAGGACTCCACAGAGCATTCTGAGAGTCCTTTTTGCTGGCCAAATTTAGACAATCAAAACCCTTAAATAGAGAGAAACCATGAATAGAAATCAAGCTCAAAAGCGCATTAGTGATGGCCTTCCAGTCTCTGCTTATTCATTAACGCACCAGAGAAGATACCAATTGAGATCGATCGGGCTAGGAGTGTGTCATACAGCTTGCGGACGAGAACTAACTATTCGTTGCGTGGAGTTCGGAATATGAAAAAACCAATCACTTATTACTTGAGCTGGCCAATGACAGACGATCTAGCAACCGTGCTAACGAATCTGTCGTGGGAGAAGAAGTTTGAATTGTCTGTGGCGCTTGGTCAGATGGCATTAATCGAAAAGCACGGCCAAGAGGCTTGGGACAGGATTCAAGTCCTGGATTCGATAGCTTCACCCGCACCAGGAGCTATCGATAGCGTGGAGTTTGAAATATGAGGACATCAAAATACAAGTCGAAGCCTGGAACCAAGGCCAGACTCCAAGAACACAAACAGACCGAGTACAAAGCCAAGATGAAAGCCACACTCAGCCAGTGGCAAAGGCTCTACGAATCATCGCTGCTGGAGCTAATCAAAGAGCAACTGCCGCGCCTGGGGTTTGTAGGGACTGAGGTGATTATCGAGATTACCGCCGCCGAGATTATGGGGAAGCAGTTTTGGGTGATTCAGAATAGCCAGATTCCCTTGAGTCAAGCCGTTCGCCGTGCGATTCGTGTCTACCGAGACAAGAAGCCGGAGGGTTTCAGCTTCTAACTCCAACTGGCTGAAGATGTGCTGCCAAGTAATCCTAGCCTTCACCAGATCCGTTGTGCAGCATAGCTTTAGGCAGTATACAGGGGAGTCCTGAGGGGATGTAGACCCCTCGTGCCCTTCTGCTCGAAGCCAAGGAATCAAGTGATCGACGCTCTCAATTAACTAGTTGGTCAAAGCTGGCTAGTTTTCGTTAACTCCACACCAATTCTATGAACCTTATTAAAGTCGGAAATCTCAAAGTCACCAAAGCTGGTGAGGTCTGCGATCGCAGTTCTGTATTGGGCAATCCCTTTGTGTTGAGCACCAAAACCGAGGCAGAGCGGGAAAAAGTGATAGCAGCTTACCGCAAATATATGTACCGAATTGCCGTCTTAGGTCGTACCCCGGAGCAAGCGATACGTGGCGTTGTTCGTGAACACCATAGCCGATCGACTCACTTGGTTGTTGCAAATCTAGAGTGCCGTGGCCGGAAATCATTCATGGACGAGCTAGAAAGACTGGAAACCTTGGTTAAACAGGGCGAAATCACGCTGCTTTGTTGGTGTTCACCGCTGCCTTGCCACTGCGACAAAATCGCCGACTACTTGCGATGGCGCTTGGCTTAAATCGAAAACTCTCATAAGAGGCGTGGTTCCCTGCGCCCATCAAATTCAACCACAGTCCACAACATGAACCACCACCGTGAGCATTACAAATTTTATCTGCACCCGTGCCGCCGATCGAACTTTCATCGAAACCCTTTTCGCTATGGGAGGCTACGGACTGCTCCAAGAAGCTCTGGGACTCAAAGCCAGCTACTTATGTCGCGGTCTTGAGGGAGAGCTGATTATGCGGTTCGACGGTTGCGATCGAGCCAACAAGGTCAAGGTCGAACTCGCTGGAATCGATATGTACTCAATGACCTTCTATCGCTTCTGTTTTTCCCTTGAAAATCGCGGGTGTCAGGTGGTTGAGGTTTTCGATGATATTGATCGAGAGCAGCTACAGCATTATTTCGAGGAATTCACCGGCTTGTCTCTGGTGCCGAAATTAGTCAGTAGTTATTAGCGAACGAACGGTTGTTCTTTTTTATAGCTTATAAGTTTTTTGTTACGCACTACACACCACTATTTATCGGAGGTTGCTATGGATTTTATAATTGATGAAGAATTACGCTCTCTAATTCCGCCGTTGTCGAAGGAAGAATTTGAGCAGCTTGAGAGCAATATTATTCAGTGGGGGTGCTTAGATCCCCTGAAGGTCTGGGCTGTGCCTGATAGCGATGAAGTCATTTTGCTCGATGGGCACAACAGGTTCGCCATTTGTTGTGACCACAATGTTAGCTATGTTACCGAAAGTGTTCCGTTGATCGATCGGGCGGCTGCGATCGACTGGATGATCGCTAACCAGTTGGGGCGAAGGAATCTTAGTATGGAACAGATGCAATATTTGCGCGGAATGCAATACCAGCAAGAGCGGCAGGAGATTACTAACCCTGATGGAATTGGTGGAAGAGCAGGAAAGTTTGTTGTGGATCAAAATGATCCACAACAAACAAACTCAAAGAAAACGGTTAAGGAGCCAGCAGAAATTACCATGAATAAAAATGATGCACAATCTCATGAATCCACTGCTTCCCGGCTAGCAAAACAGCACGGAGTCAGCGAAGGCACTATCAAAAGAGATGCTAAATACGCTGAGGCTGTAGACGCGATTACGAATGCAACTAGCCCAGAAGTACGACAGCAAATTCTGAGTGGTGATTCCAAGCTGACCAAATCAGCTACTTTAGAACTGGCAAAGTTAGTTCAACAAGATCCAACAGCGGTGCTAGCTATACTAAAGAAAGTCCAGGAAGCTCCTAATAAAGCCGCTGCTAGTGCTGTGGTGAGAGGGGCGACAGTGAAAAATGATGATTCTTTAGAGGATAAGAAAATGGCAAGACTCTATGACTTTGAGAATGCAACCGATGCTATTAATTGGCTGAAAAGGAGATTTACAGAGGCTGAGCTTGTAGAATCTCTTGCCAAACCAACAACTAGCGAAGAAGCTGATGCTTGGCTGAAGCAGAACTCGATGAATGTAACTCTGATGGAGGAGATCGATCGTCAGTAACCGTTAGTGATACTGCGTTTGTTGGGGGTCAGTGAGGCTGAGTTTTTGGCCAAAATTAACGACAGGTGCGGGGATGCTGGCAAAAACTAAACCTCCCCGACTCCCTAAGCATAGGTTCAATATCTGTGGTACTGTCAAACTAAGAAGGAAACTGCAAATTGAGAGGAATACACATGCTCAAAATGATTGAAAGCCTTGTCCATCTTGAAATTAAAGCAATTGATCGATCAGTTTATGCGAAGAGAGATCGATCGCCAGAAATTGCCAAATACCAAGTCTATGCCCTAGAAGAGCACCAAGGAAATTTCTCGAAATATCGTGCGGGTACTTTGTTTTCGATCGTTCCAGAGGCATCGAAGGAAATTGAAGATAATAAGGGCGCTGAATACCAAATTTATATTGCACCTGATGATCTTCGACTGCTAATTCCTGCTGCTCTCTTTTCCTACTTCCAGCCAGTAGAAGAGGAGAATCCGTTTGATAAGATCGATTTTGTGATGGCTGGAAGTCTTTCTGAGCCTAGGTTTTAATTGAGGTTCTTGACTGCTGATTGTTGGTAATAATAGAGGACTTTTCAAAAGCTTAGAAACATTTCTGAGGAATTTTTAGTGATCATGATCACTTTTGATTCAATTAAAGCCTAAGTAAAGTAGTGACGAAAATCTAATGTATCGATAGATACTTATTTCCTTCGAGAATTACTATAATCAATAGCCAGAAAAGCTTTCGAGATGCTGATGGTTATTTTGGCAATATGTTTCTAATCGCTCATGTTACGATTATTTCTCCCCATTTGCGAAATAATATTTTTCAAATAGTCGATGAAACAAAATTTGATATATGGTTGCAAATTATCACTAGATATTCTACGCTATCAGTTAAGCATTACAGCATAATATATTTGCCCTGTTCTAAGTAAGGCAATCCCATCTTCAATAAAACTGATTTATCTGGAGAATTCCTCAATGGCACAAAAAGAATTGATTATTGAAGTGACAAAGAAAGGCGCTAGCTCTGCATTTTTTCGTGATAACGCCAGACTATCCAGCTTTGAGAAAGGTTGGAAAGGTATCGATTTTGAATATCATTATCAAAATCCTGCTTTTATCCCCGAATATCAGAGCACAGAGCTTGTAATTGCAATCGGCCATAGCCCGATGTTGATCGAGAGACGACTCGCCGGTGAATTTAGGAAAGAGACCACTCAAATTGGGGATATACAAGTCAATCCCGCCTATTCACCCCACGGCACTTTATGGGAAAGCCCAATTTCATTTTCGCTATTGATGCTCAGATCTAGTGAATTGGCTAAGGCCATTTTTGACTATGCCGATCCAGGCTTGGTAGAAATATTGCCATGTTTTTCTAAGCCTGATTCACTATTTTATGGGATAGCGCAGGCTCTAAAATTTCATCTAGAGCACAATATCACAGCTAGTAAAATCTATATTGAATCATTGCGTTTGGCGGCAACATTTCATCTGCTACAAAACTACTCTAATCGAAAAATAGCTGATATTAATACACAAGGAGGTTTAGCTCAGGAGAGCCTGAAAAATGTAATTGATTATATCCATGAACATTACCAAGAAGATTTTGGATTGACAGAATTAGCCAATTTAACCGGATTTAGCATCCGCTATTTTTCCGAACTATTTAAAATTTCTACTGGTTATTCTCCATTTGATTACTTGCTAAAGTTCCGACTTTCCAAGGCATCACAATTATTATTGGCTACAAAGCTGCCCATATTTGATGTTGCTTTGCGGACTGGATTTTCTAGCGCTAGCAATTTTTCTCGCGCATTCCGTAGATTCTACTCTACTTCTCCTGCCAAACATAGGCAAGAGAATACCTGAAAGTTGAGGCGGAGTATAAATAAAAGAACAGGGAGGCTACGGTGATACCCAAGCAATTAACTGTGTAGTCAAAGAGTCAGAAGCCTGCTCTTATCTAACGGTAAAGAGCCGGGTGCGTGGGAAACTAGGATATATCATTGTCAATCTGTAGGCAGATGCTTACGTAGCCATACATCAATATCTGATAATACCTGCAATTTCTCCGGCTCATTCAATAGCTCGTGATGCATACCATCGTATAATTTAATTGATTTATCTTTGCTGCTCACACCTGAGTATATTCTTTTACTTCCCTCTACGTTCGCCAGACGATCTGCTACTCCGTGTAGAACAAGTAAAGGCAGTTCGATTGCACCCACCCGAGATTTGATTTCAGCGATCGCTTTAAATATTTCTGCCAGAGTCTGAGCTGCTATTCGTCTGTGGCCAATGAGTAAATCGGCTTCATAACTTTTGACCACTTCCGGATCGCGAGAAACTGTCCGAGCATCTAAAAGGACTGTGGGTAATCTCGGTGTCAGACGACCGACTAATATTACTAGCTGTAGTAATAACCCTGAAACATCACGGCCTGTTCCGAGAAAAGTACTGCTCATAATAAGTCCGCTTAGCAATGGCTTATATCGGATCGTAAATATTGCTGTAATTGCACCACCAAGAGAGTGACCTAAAAGGAAGATCGGCTTATTCGATTCCTTCAATTTGACGTGCTCTAAAAAGGCTGCTAAATCTTCTAAATATGTATCAAATTGCACAATATGTCGTGCTCCTGAAGATTTGCCGTGTCCGCGTAGATCAAACGTGTAGATCGTAAAGCCCCGTTCTACAAGCTGTAAAGCAGCCCATTTGTATCTTCCGCTATGCTCTGCGTAACCATGCACGATAACAATGACACCAATCGAATTTGTAGATCGCCATGATTGTGCATATAGTTTCGAGCAATCAATGGTCTCGAATAAATACTCACAGTAATCGATATCACTCATTAAAACTCCTGGCTGAAACCCTGTATTAAGTTGATAGCCTTGTTTGAGTTTACGGTATTTTCAATCGTATACAGCAATCTGAAATCAGATTCAGAGTTAACTTATTGCTACGTATGGCTTTGAGGTCACTCTGATCAGTTAGCTCATTTGGTGTTTCCATAAACTCAGCCGAATTTGAATATAAACTCAGCCGAATTTGCATACTTTCTGTGATCTAGGCGTACTATCATATTCCTGACACATTTTTATCTCATTTATTTTTCAGATTGATCGCCTCCGGCACCTTAGCAAGGCTGAATGATGCCAAAATCGCCGCTACCTGATCGCTTTGATACG
>JANOXZ010000220.1:0-1537 GCA_031418695.1 Synechococcales cyanobacterium VAR_35_metabat_10 | reverse complement strand
CTAGGTCTCCCGAAAAAACTCCGACCGAGCCTTCTATACCCAATATCAGCGAAAAATCGCCAAGATAAGCAAAGATTAGGCTTGATCTGACTTCCTTACCGGGCGACCAACGCGAGAAACAGGGGGACTAGATGGCCGACTTTCGGAGGATGATCCTGAAGCAGCGAATCTTCTAGCACCAGCATTGGGATCGTATAAATCTAAATGCACCGACTGACCAGCTTCTCTGGCAGCGGCAGCCAAAACTGCTTTGATGGCATACAAGTGACGATTACAAGTAGCCACCAACATTTCTTGATCAATTTCAGCAAAAGAAATCCTCACCCAGACTCGCGCATGAGTGGGAATATACTCACAATCTACACGCAGGGCTTCAGGCTGGCTTAAAAAAGGCTTCAGCAAAGCAGCGATGAGCTGCTGGTATGGAGGATGACTTGTCATCTAAGTTATGCGCTAGGTGCGGCAGCAACTGCTGCAACAGGTCTAGGAGTAGCAGTTAAAATGCTGGCGTTTACCAAAAGTCTTCTGACGGTTTCGGTGGGTTGAGCACCTTGGCTGAGGCGAGCTTTGATTGCTTCTTCGTTCAGACGCACTTCTTTGGTACGAGGATTGTAAAAGCCTAATTCTTCCAGGGGGCGACCATCGCGGCGGGTGGTACTCTGACAAGCTACGATTCTATAGCTGGCTTCGCGCTTCTTGCCCTGTTTCTTGAGCCGTAATTTAACCATGTGTTGAATGCTTGTGTAACTAACAAAGTTCCGATTCTATCACTAAACCCAATGGTTCGTCACCCGTTTGGCAGCAAAATCTGGTAAATATTTTCTCTGGCGATCGATTTGTGGGCAAACTGAGACTATTAGCAATCTACCAAGCCACACATATGAAAAATATTTATCTGATGATTCGACCAGCGATTTGCTTGGTGGCGATCGGCCTTATTGCTATTCTTTCCGCCTGCAATAATTCTCAAAAGACAGCACCTACTCCATCTGTTGCTGCAAACCAAAAAGCTGAGGTGAAACCCGGTGGGATTTATGTCTACAAGGGGGGTGATGGCAGTTTAGGAACTTTGAAAGTCTTGGCTACTGGCGATGGCACAGTAGATGTGCTGCTATATAAAAATCGCTTTCAAACAGTGCCAGGATCGATCGATCCTAAAACCTTAGAAGTCAATGTCAAACACGAAATATTGTCGATGAGAGGCTTCCAAAACTGGCAACCCCAGATGGTGGCAGAGCAACCAGTGACCAAAGAAGAACTCGCCGAACCACCACAGTAGTTGACGGTCTCCGGATCGCTTCGGCTCCGCTCAGTGACCGGATACCTGATTAACTAGTTGGGTGAGCGGAGTCGAATCTCAACGTCAGCCGCAGCCGCGAGTAGACCCAGCGCAATCCCTAAATCCCCGCCGCCGCAGTATCCGCCACTGTCAACTCTTTGGGATGATGTTGATGTAACCGCAAAAGCTGAGCCAAAGTCGATCGAAGTTTAGGACGGGGAATAATTCGATCGACAAAACCATGCTCAAACAGATACT
>JANOXZ010000219.1:0-5996 GCA_031418695.1 Synechococcales cyanobacterium VAR_35_metabat_10 | reverse complement strand
ATACTGGCCATAGGAATTTTTTGCCATGGTTTTGCCGATCGCAATAATTTCTGTGCTGCTAATGTAGCCCATGCGGTAGGCTACTTCTTCGATGCAGGCGACTTTTAAGCCTTGGCGCTGTTCGATGGTTTCTACAAAGGTTGCGGCTTGCAGTAGGCTCTGGTGAGTGCCGGTATCTAGCCAAGCTACACCGCGACTGAGGCGTTCGACTTGGAGCTGGCCACGTTCTAGGTAGATTTGGTTGACGGTGGTGATTTCTAGTTCACCCCGATCGGAGGGTTTGATGTTGTGGGCAATATCGACAACTTGGTTGTCGTAGAAATATAGCCCGGTGACTGCGTAGTTGGATTTGGGTTTGGTGGGCTTTTCTTCGATCGAAATCGCATTGCCAGCTTTGTCGAATTCCACTACACCATAGCGTTCGGGATCACTCACATAGTAGCCAAACACGGTGGCTCCCCTCTGACTGACGGCGGCACGTTGTACCCGAGTACTGAGGTAATCGCCATAAAAAATGTTGTCACCCAAAATTAGCGCCACTGCATCAGAGCCAATGAAGTCTTTACCAATAATAAAAGCCTGGGCTAGTCCATCAGGGCTGGGCTGTTCGGCGTATTTGATGTCTATGCCAATTTGGTTGCCATCGCCCAAGAGTTGTTCAAACAATGGTCGATCGTGGGGGGTGGTGATGATCAGCACTTCCCGAATCCCCGCCAACATTAGGGTGGAGAGTGGGTAGTAAATCATCGGCTTATCGTAGACCGGCATGAGCTGCTTAGAAATAGCCTTGGTGACTGGGTACAACCTTGTGCCTGAGCCACCTGCGAGGATAATCCCCTTCATATGGCTACTCCTAGGCGTTGTTGCTGGTATTTATCAGCGGTGACGATGTCGCACCATTTGCTGTTGTCTAGATACCATTGCACGGTTTGACGGAGGCCAGAGGTGATGTTTTCTTGGGGTTGCCAGCCTAATTCGGTGCTGAGTTTAGTGCAGTCGATCGCGTATCTTCGATCGTGCCCCGGCCGATCTTGGACGAAAGTGATGAGTTTTTCGTGGGGGCAGTTGGGGGAGGTGGGCAACAGTTCATCTAAGATGCTGCAAAGCTGTTTGACTAACCACAGGTTGTTACGCTCGGCGTTGCCACCCACGTTGTAGGTTTCACCGAGTCTGCCCCGTTCTAATACACAGTCGATCGCTCGGCAGTGGTCGGCCACAAATAGCCAGTCCCGCACGTTTTGGCCGTCGCCGTAAATTGGTAAGGGTTTGCCGTTAAGGGCATTTAAAATAGTCAGAGGAATCAGTTTTTCTGGGAACTGGTAGGGGCCGTAATTATTGGAGCAGTTAGTAATTAGGGTCGGTAGGCCATAGGTGTGAAAATAAGCACGCACTAAGTGATCTGATGCTGCTTTAGAAGCAGAGTAGGGGCTGTTGGGGGAGTAGGGCGTGGTTTCGGTAAATGCTGGGTCAGTGGCGCTGAGGGAGCCAAATACTTCGTCGGTAGAGACGTGTAGAAAGCGGAAGGCAGCTTTGGCTGGTACGTCTAGTTCTTTCCAGTAGCTGCGAGTGGCTTCTAAGAGGTTAAAGGTGCCTTGAATATTGGTTTCTATAAAGCTGGCGGGGCTGTCGATCGATCTGTCAACATGGGTTTCAGCAGCGAAGTTTAAAATGGCCTGGGGCTGATATTTTTGCAGCAGTTCGCTGACTAGTTTGCTGTCACCGATATCACCTTCAACAAAAATATGCCGGGGTTCATTAAGGCACTGTTCTAAGGTGGCTAGATTGCCAGCATAGGTCAGTTTGTCGAGGTTAATGACGGTGCGCTGAGCGTTGGGGCGTTGCAAGTGGACGTAGTTGCCACCAATAAAGCCTGCACCACCGGTAACAAGGATGTTTTGCATGGAAAGCTTGGGTCGGTTTAAAACATTCTTAGACTATCATTGATGTGGTTTTGTGGATCTGCAACAGTCAGATGTAATTCTGTCCTAGCACTTTTGGCTTGTTGATATGGGTGTAACTGAGGACATGGCCTTAAAGCGATCAAAGCTAGGATATGAGCTTGCGATCACCGAAGAGGAAAACGGAGTTATCGATGCTTTTGTCTTTTTTGGGGTGTTTGTATGCTTGACCTTAGTGATATTGGGGCGAGATTGCTGATCTTTGGAGCGGATTAATCGATTAGCTATTGAGGATTTGTTGATAGATGATGTTAAAACTTTAACATGACAGCGCCAGTGGCATTACTTGAATCTGGCTAGATATGTTAGTAAATAGTAAATTTGGCTAATCAATATATTTAAGATAGGGTTTATGTGCTTGCCACGAATTGTGTTGACTTCCTTAAGCTCTGCTTTGATGTTTGTACTGCTGGCTCCTCCAATTTGGCAGAACGAGATGGTCTCATTTACGTAATGGAATTTGTGATTTCTAAGAAATGAGATTAAATTTAATTCGTAATCTCCGTATACTTTAGTGTTTATGTCATAATTAAAGTCAGCGAAAAGCTTTGAGTTGTATATGCAGCTTTGGTGGTGAACTGTGTTACTAATAATCATTCGAGGAGTTATTCTGGATTTAAAATAGTAACCGCTACTGTAAACGACGTTGCCGAAAATCATTTTTACATCTTTATCTATGTATTTTGCTAATTTGCTGATCGAATAATTATCGAAGAAGTAGTCATCAGCACCTAGAAAGAAAATCCATTTGCCGTTAGCTGCTTGCAAACCTTTATTCATTGCGTCATATATGCCTTTGTCTGCCTCAGACACCCAGTAAGATATTTTTTTGTCGTACTTTAGTATCACATCTAGAGTGCCATCAGTTGAACCTCCATCAATAACTATATACTCGATATATAAATACTCTTGATTTACAACAGATTGAATTGCTTTCTCTAAAGATTTGTTGCCATTTTTAACAACAGTGATAATAGATATTGTGTCTTGATTTAACATGCTAATTTGGCTTTCTTATAAATCTATCTTTCATAAGCCCTCCATATAAAAGTTACTACCACAGCACCTGTTACAGATAGTAACATGCTGCTTGCCGTGAATAGTTGATCTGGTGGTGTTAAGGATTGATATCTTACTAAGTTATATAAAGCTCCGCCCCAAAAAAAACCGCTTCCTATAGATATTATTTTTGCCCAAAATCTTTTTGATTGACGACGACCTATAATTAGAGTGCGAGATCTTTGGTCATAAATGCTTGATAAAGATTCATGGCTATCATTAAAGATATCCTTTGGATTACTTTGAGGATAAAGTGCGCTCATTACATCTTTGTCTGACTCATAGTCATAGAAAACATCTTGATTGGAATGGTTGAGAATTCTATATATTTCCAGCTCTTCATTTGCTTTTTCACAGTCTATAGAGCAGAAAAATTGATGCTCTTCCTGGATAGTTCGCTGATTACAATACCTACAAAACTTGGTCATTTTCTGGGTGGTTTATTAGTTAATGATAGTGTCAATTTGTCAGCCATTCGATAGAAGAGGAGTTGCGCCAGCTCTACTGTTACTACCTGTTAGGCACCATAACTTTATCCAAAAACAAAGTGTTAATCAAGCTTGAGGAGTATTCTAAGTCTTTTCAGTGGTATGATTCTGGGTGTTTGGCTTGAGCAAATATTACAAAGTGACGATGAAAGTACTAATTACTGGTGGGGCTGGATTCATTGGGCGGAAGTTAACAAAGGAATTAGTGGCTCAGGGCAGGCAGGTGAAGTGGTTGGATGTATTGGATCCACAGATTCATGGTCAGCAGCCAGATTTTGCTGAGTTAGCGGGTGGTGCGGTGGAGTTGGTGGTTGGTGATGTGAGCGATCGAGCAATGTGGCTGAAGTCGATCGAAGATGTAGATACTATTTATCATTTTGCGGCACAGACTGGCACGGGGCAGTCGATGTATCGAGTGGCTTATTATACCGATGTGAATGTTGGTGGTACTGGTTTGCTGTGGGATGTGTTGGCCAATGAGCAGCATCAGGTGAAGAAGGTGGTAATTGCTTCTTCTCGGTCTATATATGGAGAGGGAGCTTATCATTGCAGTGCCAAGTGTGGTTTGGTGGTGCCAGAGCCGCGTACTAAGACGCAGTTAGATCAGCAGTTGTGGGATTTGCGTTGTCCGAGCTGTGGTGGGTCGGCGGTGCCGGTGGCGACGATGGAAGCTAGTGTGCCGCAGCCAGCTACGCTATATGCTTGCAGCAAGTTGGCGCAGGAGCAGATGTCGATTACGATGGGTAAGGCTTTGGGTATTAGTACGATCGCGCTACGGTTTCAGAATGTGTTTGGGCCGGGGCAGTCTTTGAGTAATCCTTATACTGGCATTATTTCAATTTTTAGTAATCAGATGCGCCAGAATTTGCCGGTGAATATTTATGAGGATGGGGAGGAGACTAGAGATTTTGTGTATGTGGGGGATGTGGTGGATGCTTGTTTGCGGGCGGCTAAAATTGAGCAAGGTGCGGTGATTTTGAATGTGGGGAGTGGGGTGGCGACGAAGGTGATTGATTTGGCTAATTTGTTGAAGCGGCTGTGGGGTAGTGATAGTTCTATTGCGGTGAGTGGAGACAGCCGGGTTGGGGATATTCGGCATAATTGGGCAGATTTGAAGGCTTTGCAGCAGGCTTGTGCTGGTTGGCAGGCTACGTCTTTGGATGTGGGTTTGCAGGCGTTTGTAGATTGGGCTGGGTCACAGGAGGTGTTTGAAGATAAGTCGGCGATCGCGGCAGCGGAGTTGAAGAAGCGGAATTTGTGATGAAATTTTGGTTTTGCCGCATTGGTACTCCTTAAAAAATCAATAGAATCTAAAAAGCCGAAGATTTTCCTTCGGCTTTTTCCATAAAATTCTCAACTTACAACCAGAAAGCCTAACCCAACCAACCAACCAAATCATCTATAGAAGCAAAATCCAAAAGCGCTACGCCTAAATCCTCAACCCGCTCCAAAGACAAGCTCTCAACTCGTCCAACTATTTCCGCAGACAACACTCCCACTCGTCGCGTCAACTGCTTAATTAACAGCTCTCTCTTCCCACGAGCTTCACCACGGGCTTCGCCTTCTTGAAAGATCTGGTCGTATATTACTGAGCCTTGCATAAAATCTCTCCTGAATACTTGGTTGATTAGCTGTTGGTCTAATTTTAGCCCAGCAAAGATAGCTGCGCCAGCGGTTAGGTTGCTGCGTTGTTGAGCGTCTGGTATTTGTTCGATTAGTTGGGCAACTTGTCGGAGGACTTGCTCTCTGTTGTTGGTTTTGCCGAGTACGGCGTAGGGTAATAATCCGGGCAAGTTCATGAGTGTTTCGGCTTCTTCTTCCCAGAGTCTGATTACTCGAAATTGGTGGGTGATGTGGGCATCTTGATAAAAGTTACAAGATACGAGTTCTGAGGTTGTTTCGCGGAGGTAGATGACTGTTTGGAGAATTTGGCAGTCGGGGTATAGTCCTAGTAGTCGGACGTAATAATCGAGCATCCGATAAGCCATGTATTTGTCGGGGTCTGTTTGGAATTCCCAGTGACAGATGAGGTTATCGTTTTTGAGTAGAACTACGCCGTCGGCTCTGATTGGCTCATAGTAAAGCTCTGTGGGCTGCATTTCGTTTAGCTGTATCGGTTCTCCTATTAACCATTCGGTAAAGTCAGTGCAGAACTGGCTAATTAGGAGTTTGCTGGTGTTATCGTACATTAATGCTTACGGTTTGTTAGCAGTTTTGGATTCTAGCTTATTTTATCAAAAGGCGATTTGCCTTGGGGCAACACCTCGCGATCGAGGGTTTGTTGCGTGCTCGGTTTGGTGAGATTGATCAGGAGCTAGCAGGTGTGATTCCTCGATTGATGAGTTTAGACAGTGATGACTATACTCGGCTATTGTTGAATTTATCTAGATCGGAGCTTTTGGTTTTGCCTTAGCATTGGGAAATTTTGGCAACTGTTTATGTTGTTGCGAAGGGAGTGTACGATCGAAGTGTGGGAGGTTGATATTCTAGG
>JANOXZ010000218.1:0-5146 GCA_031418695.1 Synechococcales cyanobacterium VAR_35_metabat_10 | reverse complement strand
GTTTTGGGCGAAAGCTACTAGTCCGATCGCTCTTTCGGCCTATGAAGTAACTTTTGTCACGGCTTTGGGCACTGCATTAGTTAATGGAGTATTTGGCACCTTAATTGCCTGGGTATTAGTCCGCTATGATTTTCCTGGTAAAAAGATTATTAATGGCATTATCGATTTACCTTTTGCCTTGCCCACCTCCGTAGCTGGCCTGACTTTAGCGACAATCTATAGTCCCAAAGGTTTAATTGGTGGTATGTTGGCGACCCTAGGAATTAAGATTGCTTTTACTCGTTGGGGTGTAGTGATTGCTATGCTATTTGTATCGTTGCCTTTTGTGGTGCGTACTTTGCAGCCGGTGCTAGAAGAAATGGAAAAAGAAACCGAAGAAGCTGCTTGGAGCTTAGGAGCCACGCCCAGCCAGACTTTTTGGCAGGTAATTTTGCCGCCTTTGATGCCTGCAATTTTGACTGGGGTGACGTTGGGTTTTTCGCGGTCGGTGGGGGAATATGGCTCGATCGTGATGGTGTCGGCAAATAGACCTTTTCAGGATCTGATTGCTTCGGTGCTGATTTGGCAGAGCTTAGAGAGCTACGATATTGTGGGGGCAACAGCGATCGGCACGGTGTTGCTGCTAATTTCATTGGTGCTTCTGTTGCTAATTAATTGGTTGCAAGCTTGGGGGCAGCGGTATAGTGGGAGGTCTAAACCGTGATTGGGATGAAGGTTTGAATGGCATGATCGGTTAAAGCGCAAGTAAATTGATCGCCTGATGGCGAATAAGAAAGGCTAGAGTAATATTTTAATTACGCTGAACCAGAGTAGACGATCGAAAAAGCAAGAGTTTAACTGCCATTTTGCAATATCACTCAAGACTTCAACACCGCCAAGTCAATATTATAGACGATCACCAAACTATCGATCACCTAAATTACCTGTAAATGTTTGGTTTGGAAGTGATCTCAAGACTACAAGAAAACTACATTTGTCAGATTTCAGAAAACTTTTAGGTGACTGAAATTATGTCTGAATCAACTTCAAGCGCTCCTGCAAACGAGTATACCGCTGCCCAACTTCATGCTTTTTAACAGCCAAACCGATCGCCTTACTAGACCCCACCACAATCGCCAACTGCTTCGCCCGAGTCAACCCGGTATAAATCAAATTCCGAGACAGCAACAAATAATGCTGCATGTACAAAGGTAAAATCACCACCGGATACTCCGAACCCTGGGACTTGTGGATCGAAATCGACCAAGCCAACCCCAACTCATTCAAATCCCCATAGTCATAAACCACCTTCCGCTCATCAAACATAATAGTTACCTCCTGCTCAGTGGAATCGATCGATCCCACCATCCCTAAATCTCCATTAAAAACCTCCCGCTCATAGTCATTTTTTAATTGGATTACCCGATCGCCCACCCGCAAAATAGCATCACCCCGATTAATCTGTGACTTATCAGGATGGGGCGGATTCATTAACTCCTGCAACACCACATTCAAATTCCTTGTCCCCAAAATCCCCCGAGTCATCGGACACAACACCTGCACATCAGTCACCGGATTGAAACCTTGCTTCGGAATAAAATCACTGATCAGCTCACAAATCGTCTGCACCCCATGCACCGGCTCCTGCCCACCCCCATGCCACAAACAATCCGACTTAGGAGCAGCCGAAATTAACTCCAACCCCGGAAACTGACCGCGATTAATTTGGTGAGCCGCCCGAATAATGCCACTGGCCTCTGCCTGCCGAAAAACCTGCGTCAGCCTCACTACCGGAATACGCTCCGAATTGATCAAATCAGCCAACACATTCCCCGGTCCAACCGAAGGCAACTGGTCAATATCGCCCACCAACAACAACTGGGCATCCTTGGCCACCGCCTTCAACAAAGAATTCGCCAAAAACAAATCCAACATCGAAGCCTCATCCACCACGATCGCCTCATGAGGTAAAGGTTCCTCCATCCCCCGCTTAAACCCTCTAGTCCCCGGATCAAACTCCAACAGCCGATGAATAGTCTTGGCTTCCAGCCCAGCCATTTCCGCTAACCTCTGCGCTGCCCGACCAGTAGGAGCAGCCAAAGCAATCTTCTTACCCATCGCCTTCCACAAAGCCACGATTGTGCGGGTACAAAAAGTCTTGCCACAACCCGGACCCCCCGTAAGAATCATCACCCGCTCCGTCGCCGCCATCTCCACTGCCTGTTGCTGCTCTGGTGACAGACTAATTTTATGGCTCTGAGTAAATCGATCGATCCAACTCCTGACCCGTGCCATATCCACCACCGGAGACTGTTGCAACAAATCCAAAGTCAAATTTGCCAAACTCTGCTCAGTGTAGAAAAAGCTGGGCTGAAAATACAGCGGAATCTCCCCCACTACTTCCGCCATCAAATCCTGCTGCCGCGCCATTTCATCCAACAGTTCTAACACCGCCTCAGAAGTCGCAGGATACTCCGCAGTAGTCAGTTTAGTGATAGCTCCATCCACCAACTCTGGCTGAGGCAAAAAACAATGACCATTCTCCGCCGCCTCCGTCAAAACATGGGTAATCCCTGCCCGATACCGAAACGGCGAATCCGGCAAAATTCCTACCTTGCGAGCGATCGTGTCCGCCGTCAGAAACCCAATCCCAAAGATATCCTCAGCAAGCTGATAGGGATTACGAGTAACTACTTCAATGGCCTTCTCCCCATACTGCTTAAAGATCTTGACAGCATAAGTAGTCGAAACCCCGTGACCTTGTAGAAACAGCATCACCTCTTTGATGGCCTGCTGTTCCATCCAAGCCTTCTGAATCATCCGCACCCGCTTTTTACCAATCCCTGGCACTTCAATTAACCGATCGCTCTGCTGCTCAATAATCTCTAAAGTCTCCAGAGAAAAATGGGCCACAATCCGCTTGGCCGTCACTGGTCCAACGCCCTTAATCAAACCACTGCCCAAATACTTCTCAATCCCAGTCAAAGTAGCCGGTTTAGTCTCGCTGTAGCGAATGACCTTAAACTGCTGACCATATTGGAGATGCTCCGCCCAGGTGCCATGAAGCTGAAGAGTCTGCCCCGCCTGAATACCCGCAAAATTACCAACGATCGTTACCAGCTCATGACAGCGAGGAGCCTGTAAACGTGCCACGGTATAGCCAGTCTCTTCTGAATGAAAAGTAATGCGCTCAACTACTCCAGTCAAAGTCACCGGGGGTAATGACTGATTCTGAACTGAGTAGGGCGTTGCGGGAGTAGACACTTCAGAGGGGACAGGGTATCAATTTTTGGCAGATCTGAAATGCTCAATCAGCTCTTGTTTAGAGAGCTGCAATATCAGTGGGGTATATTCGACACTCGTTAAAGCCATTAAGGAAGGCAAAATAGCTAAGAGCTGGTCATCGATCGCCTCGTAGCGCATTTCTAAAAGAGTAGAAATATTTGAACGACGCTCTTGTTCTAAGCCCTGCTCTAAACCACGTTCCATCCAACTAGTAGTCAATTCCATGATTTGCTCCTGTTCAGTAACTGTTCCCATTTTAGCAATTTCTGCTCTGAAGACCTGTTCTTCCTTCTGGTTCAGACGTAAGTAAGTATCCACAAAACCAGAAATCAAGAAAGTTCTGGCTGGATCTAGCTGGAGATTGGCCAGTAGACGTAGACACTCGACTTTAACTTTGGGACGATCTTCCTCTTCAATACTCATTTTGGCCATGAGTGCAGCGGCCACCGGATTATGGTATTGAAGAAAATCTCGCCAATTGAGTCGATTGAGCTGGATCGATTGAAAATTGAATGTCAATACATCTAGCTCTGGGAGTGAAACGCGGTATTGGTTGGGTTCTGCTCTTTGGGGTTCATCGAAAGAGAAGAGGGCGTATCAAGTGACAATGACATAGGTTGGTAGGGCTGTGCTGGAATCTCAAGCATTATAGTATATACGCTCTACCTTAACTCGTAAGATAGCAAATCACCAAACTAATTTGTTCCCCTGTCCCCAAAAACCATCAAATTTTGTAACTTTGACATCTCCCAAAACCTTAGTCTGACAGGCAAGACGAAGATTTCTAGCGATCGAATGAGGCGGTAAGGATCTTCGAGCTATATCTTTCCAATTTACCGCTGATACTTCGCCTTCGATCTGCACCGTGCAAGTTCCACAAGTGCCAATGCTCATGCAGTTGATGAATTTAGCGTTGCCGTTGTACAGATCGATGCCCTGATCTAATAAAACCTGCCGAAGATTTGCCCCTGTTTCGCAGGTAAAAACTTTTCCTTGAGCTGTAACTTGGGGCATAGTATAGCTTCCACTAATATACGATTTTCTTTTTTTGCAATTATGCCTCATATTCTCTAGCCTTTAGGACTCTTCTTCAAGCCAGTTATCCACTTGAGTACTAAGCAGACGATTTTCGTAGCGGCGGTTTCGGCGACGGCCTTTGGCTGGTGAAGCTCGTTTGGCAGAGCGCTTGTCTTTGACTAGACGATTAATGTCTGGGGCATCATCCCAATTATTGAGGTTGGCAGGGGAAGTTCTCTTTGTCACTATAGTTGCAGCCAAGAATAATAGCTTGTAGAAACTTAAAACAAATGATAAAAGCCTGAGAGGCAAGCCTATAAACTATTACAACTAAAAAGCAGAAATATTAATGTAGCGTTATTTCTGCTTTTTGTATTACCCAATTTATGGCAGTATTGATGTAACTACTGATGTCGTATGCAACAAATCGTAGAAATGCAAAACACCTTGACGGGACAAGTATTCAGTTAATGCAACAGATGTGATTCCCAGCATTGCTAACCGGCCATTCCAAATTTCAGCTTGAGGAGTAAATCCCCAAACCCAACGATTGCGATCGGCATCAACAGAGGTGATTGCTTTTTTAGAACTGTCCATAATGGGTACTCCAGATGTGTGGTTGTGGGAATTAAAACTGACGACCAACTAAGGTTTACTTTCCTTTGAAGGGTTTGAAGTATTTTTACTTAGCGTCTATGCTAACCTTAACAAATCTTCGTGAATATTCACGCATCTTAACAATTACTTAATTAATCAACTGAACAATATTATTCGTCTCTCTGTATCGATCCATTTGAACCGAACCACTAACCAATGCAGCAGCCCAACCCACCATCACCAGCAGGTTCAAAACACAAAATCAACC
>JANOXZ010000217.1:0-1987 GCA_031418695.1 Synechococcales cyanobacterium VAR_35_metabat_10 | reverse complement strand
CGATCACCGATTCTCTTAGCAGGTGCCCCCATATAGATACCGAAAGATTGACAGTCTTTTTTCACTAGACTTAATGCACCAATAGCAACACATTCTTCTAATGTTACCCCTGGTAAAATAATCGATCCTGCACCGATAATCACATGGCGACCAATCATGACGCTGGCATGATGCACATTTGTGAACTCTAGTGGAAGTGTTGGATTAGTCATTGATGCTCCACTATAATCATCAGAGCTTGAGTATATAGAAACTCTGGAAGAAAGACCTGAAAAATCACTGAGTGTTACTGTCCCATTGCCAATAATCGAGCAATACACTGCAATGTGAACATAACTACCAATCTTAATGCCACCTTCTCCTGCTGATAACACACAAAAATCATCAACTCTTACATTATTACCAAGTTGGATATTTTGACAATTATAATAGGAAGCTTTGTCGGAAAGCCTCACATTATTTCCAACGCTAGCGAAGCCCATTTCTATGATTTGCTTATCAGTTAACCAGCTCATATTAATTTAGAATAATTGGGTCTATGATAATTTCTCGGTGATATAGAGTACAGATCGAGGGTGAATGCCATGCCGATGGAAAGTATCAGATCCAAAAAAGTTAATATCTAATTAGTGGACGATGAAACCACCACCAGTTAGCTTACTTACAAACCCATTTTTAGAATAAATTCGGATGTGATCGTCTTGCCCAAAATGCATCCATCTATCTTCAGGGGTTACGGCTTTATAATTTTCATAATCCGCATCTAGATTCAAGATAATTGGAGCCATAGCGATTCCTTTACCGCCTGGTTTTAAAACTCGATGAAGCTCCCCGATCGCTTTTTGATCGTCTGGAATATGTTCTAGAACATGAGAGCATATATAAAAATCAAAAGTATTGTCACCATAAATATCCATCTCAGTGACATCTACTCGATCATCAACATCTGTCATCAGCAAATCAGCCGAACGATATTTAGATTGTGGATATGTGTGTTTAATAAAATTCTGCAATACTTTTGCAGGAGCAATATCTAGAAAATGGAATTCACTACCAATTCGAGATATTTCTCTCTTGAAGTAAAGAGCATACAATCTATCTCGATCGCTTGCTCCGCAGACAGGGCAAGAATATTGAAGCCAGTTGAGAGTCTCGAATTGGAAAATTGAGAAAATAAAGTTATTTTTATCTAATTGTTCATGGTAGTAATCAGGTAGCTTTTCAAATCCATGTACGTGTGACGAACAGACAGGGCAAATGCAACTTTTTGTTTGAGGAGCCATCTGTTAAAATTTAAAATATCTTTGTTTATGTAATATTCCCAAAATATTCACTAGATTTACCACTCACGATGGCAATTATGACTCCCCCCTGTGGTAAGAAAGAATCTATTTTTTATCTGATGGTTGCTTAGATTCTTTTAAAGTACCCACTTTTTTGGTATCTGCGATCGTTTTATCGATCGCGGCTAGCAATTCTTGATAAGTTTTATTTTTGGGATCGCTCTTCACCAGTCCCTCGATCGTGGTTTTTACGCCCTTCGCGTCTCCTTTATCGATTCGCAGCCGCCAAATCTCGATCGCGCCCTTCAGTGCGGTGGGATTATTCGGTTCTCTTTTCAAAACTCCTAGGAAACCTTTCTCTTGAGCCTGAAGTTGGGCATCCTGAGATCGGGCGACGTTTTCTTTGGGGTTGGGTTGTTTGAGCGAACTGGCAATCAATCCGCCGATTCCAGCTACGCTGGAGCCGAGAAAGGCTACTCCAGATAGCAGTACTACGACTTTGGTTATTGTCTTCTTGTCCATTATGCCCTCGGCTCCCTGTGACGTATCGATATTTCGCTCGGGCGGTGGTAATCCCAACGCTGTTTCTTTAAGTTACCAATTTTCGACTGTTAACTATCATTTTGTCTACAAGTTAGCTAATCTATGTCAATATCTATACCAACTTCTGCGGGGAATAAGTTTAGAGATCGAGTGTCAACTGC